>PUKZ01000118.1 GCA_003550725.1 Bacteroidales bacterium
ACAAATAAAATTAATATGGGACAAAATGCACCACATTATTCTCTTGCTAAGCTTCCGCCTCTGAGAGAGAAAGTTGAAACGATTGATATACTAAGGCAAACGAATAAATCGATTGCGGCATCGGCTGAATTAAAGGGGATTGCAATGACAATACCTAATCAATCAATGTTGATTAATGCGATAGTTATACAGGAAGCAAAAGACAGTTCAGAGATAGAAAATATTATTACTACTCAAGATGAGCTTTACAAAGCTTTGACTGTTAATAAAACTAATATTTCAGCAGAAACCAAGGAAGTTGTAAATTACCGACAAGCAATATTTTATGGATTTGACCTTGTGAAAAAGCAGGGATTTTTACGAGTTAACGATATTGTGAGTATTCAGCAAAAATTAATTGATAACACAGCAGGGATTAGAAGTGCTCCGGGAACCGTATTGAAAAATGATGCAACTGGTGAAATTGTGTATACGCCACCACAAGACAAAGCGGAAATACTTGATTTATTGACTAATTTTATAAAACATTTTAATCAACAGAATGATTTATCACCGTTGATTAACTTGGCAATACTACATTATCAATTTGAGTGCATTCACCCATTTTATGACGGTAATGGAAGAACTGGCCGAATATTAAATATATTGTATCTGATAATTAACGGATTGATTGATGTACCAATTTTATATTTAAGTTCTTATATCATTGACAATAAACCGGAATATTACAGACTTCTTAACCAAACTAATAAGACCGGAGAATGGGAAGAATGGGTAATGTTTATGCTCAAAGCAATAGAAAGCACTTCAAAAGACACAATTACAAAGATTACTAATATAAGGAACCAACTTGGTTCTACAATAGTTAAGGTTCAGGAGAAAACTCCGAAAGTTTATAGAAAAGAACTTGTTGAATTATTATTTGAGCAACCATATTCAAAGATTGAATTTGTTGTAAATAAACTTGGAGTAGAAAGAAAAGCAGCTTCAAGATATTTAAAGGAACTGGAAAACGCTGGGATACTGGAATCTCAGAAAGTTGGACGAGAGACTATATATATAAACAAAGAACTGATTGAAATACTGAAACAATAATGCACGAAAGCCTAACATGATGTATATAAAACAGGCAAGTATGTAGGTAATTGAAAGTTTTGCAGCTCGCTTTGGCTTTTGTCTCGGGTGATAGTGACGAAGCCCGCAATTGCCTGCATTATATACATCATAACCGATGGATTGTAAAATTACCACCAAAACTGAAAAACCGAGCGTGCCGGCCCGCCCAAACAGGCGGCTGCGAAGGCGTGAATTAAAAAATGGCGGAAATACAGGCAAAGGCGACCTTTTCCTTGTTAATGATCTGAATACTAATGCTTCCAGAACGGTTTTTTATTTTCTAATATACATGTTTTTAATTTTGCAACACCAAAAAATAATAAAATATTATTGATATTCAGTCACTTACTTTGGTGTTGCAAAAAAGTGCAGAAAACAGGAAAGAGAATGATATATAGCTATATCACCGGAGTAAATAATAGCTTGATACCGAAAAAATATAATCTGTAAGAAAAGGGGGTTATTGCGTTATTTTACGGTATTGACTGGCATTAGAGGGATCTATTTCTGTAAGTATATTTTTTGCATTCGCTCGCTCAGTAGTAGGTGCTTCAGAATATAAATTAACAAGCTCATTATTTTTTGCATTCATAACTATTTGCATAAGGTAGCTCCCGGGTCTTTGACGGTGAGCTTTTTTCATAAGCTCTAATGCTTCAGTAACATTTTTTGTTGCCTCGTTTGTATCATCAACCATTTTGTCAAATCCATGCCTGTGATACTTATAAATAGCTTTTCTGATGGGTTCATATTGCGAATTGAAAAGGTTTTCAACCAGCCAATAACGGTTTCGTTGGCCATCTTGTGATTGCCATCCGCTTTTTGATTGCCCCTGAGCTGTATTAACAACGTTTTGAGCCCTTTCAAAAAAAGGTGTGCCGCCTAATTCTTTATAAGAGTCAAAATCAAACCCGATAATAATATATACATAGAAAGCTATCACAGATGTGAGGTTATTTGAAAACCTGTTGTCTGAATATTCCAAAGGCTCATTTTCCCTGTAAGTAAATTCAAGATCACGGTCATTAATATTCAAAAGCCTGCTGCTATAATTAGTATTGTATATAGGCCTTCCCGATTGTACCTGTATACTGCCTTTATATTTATCATTCCCCTCTTTTTCATCTATGGTTATTTGCATGCTTGCTTCTATTCTCTCGTTTGGCTCAAATCTATACTCCGTCCAGATATTTTGATTAATAAACTCTTCGAGATCTGAACTTAATGTTTCCAGAATACGTTTGTCTTGATCAGATAATCCAGGCGCTGATATACGTAAACGACAATTTATTTCTTGTGCATTAATCAGACCGGCTGCAAAAAAAACCTGGATAAAAACCAAGTAAAAAAAGAGTCGTGTAAACATGATTTTATTACTTATTTATAGATTTACTAATATAATCCACAACATCGGAGGCTACAATATTTTTTTCCTTTAAATCATAACGTGTTACCCGGTTATTATTGTCTAAAATAGTGATTTTATTTGTTTTTGAATTAAAACCCGCACCCTTGTCTTTTAAAGAGTTTATTACAATCATGTCTAAATTTTTTTGCTGAAGTTTTTTCTTTGCGTTTTTTTGTTCATTATCAGTCTCAAGGGCAAACCCGGCAATAAATTGATTGTTTTTTTTCATTTTACCCATTTCGGCAAGTATGTCTTTTGTAGGCTTTAGCTTTAATTCCGGAACATTGTCTTCTTTTTTAATTTTTGAATCACAAACATTTTCGACTGTGTAATCAGCAACAGCTGCAGCCATAACAGCAATATCAACATCCGGGAAAAAATTAACACATTTATCATACATTTGTTCTGCAGTAGTTACATCAACGCGTTTAATATTGGGGTGAGATTCTTTAATTTTTACAGGCCCGGTAACAAGTGTAACATCAGCATTCCTTTCAGCAAATTCCCTGGCTATTTCAAAACCCATAACGCCGGTTGAATGATTTCCTATATACCTTACAGGGTCTATAGATTCGTAGGTAGGGCCTGCAGTGACCAAAACTTTTTTTCCTTTTAATGTGGCTGATTGGCTAAAAAACCTCTCAATATAGTGTAATATGTTTTCAGGCTCTTCCATCCGGCCTTTGCCTTCGTAGCCACATGCCAAAAACCCGGAAGAAGGTTCAATAATTTTTACTCCCTGCTTTATTAATTTTTCCAGGTTTTGTTGAACGGCAAAGTTATCATACATCTTAGAATTCATGGAAGGCGCAAATACTATTTGCTTGTTAAAAGCCATAAGAGAAGTTGATAAAGCATCATCGGCAATACCACAGGCATACTTCCCTATAATATTTGCAGTGGCAGGCGCCACAATAAAAATATCACCCCAGTCGGTTAATGATACATGCTCTGTAGTATAATCATTATCGTCACTAAATGTTTCAGAATAAACTTTTTGCCGTGAAAGAGTTTCCAGTGTGGTAAGGGTAGTAAACTCCAGGCCATTTTGAGTTATTACAACCTTAACAGAAGCACCTGACTTGATGAATAACCTGATAAGTGAAAGAGACTTATAAGCAGCTATACCGCCACTTATTCCCAAAATAATATTTTTTCCTTTTAACATCCAACAATCGTTTTTAAAATCCTTCTGAAATTTTTTAAATTGGTAATTGCAACTGTTTATTTAGCTAAGTTATAAAATAGTATTAAAAACTTCAATATCAGTTTGATGTTTTGTTAATGCAACTTAGAACCAAGCAGGTGAATAAATTCTGCTCGTGTTTTATCATCTTTTAAAAAAACACCTGTAAAATCTGAAGTTGTTGATACCGAATTTTGCTTTTGTATTCCCCTCATCATCATGCAGAGGTGGTGAGCCTCAATAACCACGGCAACACCCAGGGGGCTGAGAGTGTTTTCTATGCTCTCTTTTATTTGGGTTGTAAGCCTTTCCTGAACCTGAAGCCGCCTGGCAAAGGCATCAACAACTCTTGGTATTTTACTTAAACCTACTATATGTTGATCAGGAATATATGCAACATGTGCTTTACCGATAAAAGGCAACATATGATGTTCGCATAATGAAAAAATTTCTATGTCCTTAACTATTACCATCTGCTTATAATCCTCACGAAACATACCCTTACGAAGAATTTCATGTGCATCAATATCATATCCGTGAGTCAAAAATTGCATGGATTTAGCTACACGCTCGGGAGTTTTTTTTAGCCCTTCACGGTCAGGATCCTCACCAATTAGCTTTAGAACTTTATTATAAAAATATGACAGCTCTTTAACCTTTTCCTTGTTATACATGTCAATATTTTCATAGTCATCCATTTTGTTTTCAAATACCATATTTTTGTTTATTTCTGATGCCATATTTTTAAATTTTTAAAAATTTATTCTCCGAAATATTCAACGTAATTATTTTCGGTTTCAATAAGTTTAACACGATATAGTTCTCCGCCATGTTCTCTTATAGGCTGCTTTAATTGCTCCCAAATTGCTTTTGCAACATTTTCAGCCGAAGGTATTTTCCCTTTCATAAAATCTACTTCCAAATTGATGTTTTTATGATCCAGCTTTTCAATAACACGGGTTTTTATTATATCACTCAAGTCTTTCATATTTAAAACAAAACCTGTTGTGTCGTCAATATAACCTCTTACAGTAACAAAAAGAGTGTAATTATGTCCGTGCCATTGTGGATTAGAACATTTGCCAAAAACCTGTAAATTTTTTTCATCATCCCATTCATGACAATAAAGCCTGTGTGCGGCATTAAATGTTTCTCTGCGGGTTATGTGAATCATAATTATTTTTTTCAACCATCTGTTTTTATAAAAATTGAAAAGCCTTTTGGCAAATCTGTTGTCAACCATTAAAAGGTTTTTCCGATACAAATTTAATAGTTTAAAATTAGTATTTTTTTGAAAACAAGATTTGTTTAAATTTGCATTGATTTTTTATCCGGATAGCTGATCTTATTAAAGTACTGTTTTTTATTTATACACAATAATAATCGGGGTGTAGCGCAGTCCGGTTAGCGCGCGTCGTTCGGGACGACGAGGTCGCAGGTTCAAATCCTGCCACCCCGACAAGGCTTTACTGGCATAAACCTTTCCGAAATAGAATATTTTTTAGTTTATAACCTGAACACGCTTAGTTACCGATTTATCAATGGTGTAAATTTGGATTAAGTAAACCCCTGAGGGCAAGTTGCTTACATTTATTTCGGCATGCAATTCATTTATAACCCTGTTCTTTATTAATTGCCCATTTAGGTTTATCAGCCTGATATGTTTTATTACATCGCTCGATTCAATATTAAATTTTTTGCTTGCCGGATTAGGAAAAACAGTCAGGTCAATCTTCTTTGGTGTATCGGTAAAAACTCCTGAACTTGAATAATAATAAACATATTTTTCACTACCAACCCAGTCATTTATTGACTCGTCAAAGTTATATATTATCCATTTTTCCCTGTTTCCGCTATCATCATATAAAAATTGATCTTTCGTTTTGCCAATCCAGCTGCTCTCCTGCTTGTCCCATATATAACTTGTTAACTTAACCAGGTTTTCATTTTGATCATATGTGTATTCTTGCTTCCGGTCACCAATCCAATCATTTTCCGCTTTATCATAGTTGTAGCGTGTTTCTTTAATCACGTTATTGTTATTATCATAGTCATATTTTTCTTTCCAATCACCTATCCAGCCGTTTTTTGTTTCCTGGGGAATGTACCTGACCTTTTTTACCAGGTTTTCTTTTTCATCATAAGTGTATTCACGTTTAGATGCGTTTAACCATTCGTTTTTTGTTTTACTCCAGTTATATGTTATTCGTTTTAAAAGGTTTATATTTTCATCATAGGTGTATATCCATTTTAAGTTTTTTATCCATTGGCTTTCAGTTTCGTCCCAGTAATAATGTATTCTTTTTTCTATTTCGCCTATACTTTCATTATAAAAGTATTCGTCTTTCATGTCTTCAACCCAGGTTTTTTCACCTAAATGCCAGTAATATTGAACCCTCTTTGTCCTGTTGCCATATTTATCGTATGAATTTTCATCTTTCCTGTCGTATGCCCAATCGTCTTCCAGTGCATCCCATCGATACCTGATCCACCTTATCCTGTTTCCGTTTTCATCAAAAATATACTCATATTTTCTGTCACCAATCCATTGGCTTACTATTTGATCCCATATATATATTATCCTTTCAATTATTCTACCGTCTTTATCATAGTTCCATTCAAATTTTCTGTCGCCGATCCAATCTCCCGTACCTTTATCCCAGGTGTACTGTTTCCTTACAGCTATTCTGCCGTCTTCATTATATTTGTGTTTTGTTTTAAAATCACCAATCCAGTCATTTTTTGTTTTATCCCAATTATAGCTTACCTCTTTGGTCAATTGCCCCTTATCATCGTATGTGTATTGGTTTTTTGAAAAATATAGCCAATGGTTTTCCTGTTTGTTCCATGTATATTTGACCCTTTTTATTTGTCTTCCTTCATGATTGTACGTGTAAATATATTTCAGGGAGTCTGACCATTCACCCTCTATTTCACTCCAGGTGTAGTAGTATGTAGAATCAAGGAAATACCATGAGTCATAAACCGGTTCATGCTTTTTACCGCTTATAATGCCGGGGGTATTTAATGGGATAATGTTTGTTGTATCATCGTACAGAGCCGAATAAACCTGCTTAATGGTTTTATCGTGAACAAAAATAGGCTCTTTGGCATTATGCTTTAGTTGCTGCTTTTTTAGGTCTGTGGTATTATTAATCTCTTTTTGGCCATAAACTGTAAATATAGCGCAAGCAGTAGCTGCCAAAAAAAAGTAAAATGATTTCATTTTGCTGATATTTTATAAATATTGCATTTAAAGGGTATAAATACCTGGTGAATATTACTTGCAGATCTTTTCCCGGTTAATAAAAATTTTTTTTGTATTTATTTTATCACACTAAAATAACAATTTTTTACGTGAAAATGTTTTTCATTCAAATTGAGATCTTTGGCTAATGTAATTATAAACTGATCTTTAATTAATAACCTTTTTGTAAAAGCTTATGGTGATATTATTTAGCAAAACTTTTCCAAACTATATGCCTTATCAAATATTTTACCGGTATTAAATTGGTCAAAGGCACTATTTTTAGAAATTTTAAAAAAGCTTGGACATCGTATATTATTTCTTAACCAGTTCTTTTTTTGATATCCATTTCGATTCCGTGGGTTTTATTACTAATACATCTATTGGGCCTCCGACTGTTTTTGGTCGCGGTAAAAACCTTACAGAGTCTATTGTTGTTCTTATTGCGTATACGGCAAAATCTATGGCATCTTGCAGTGTAAAAAAATGAAAAGGAATTTGGTAATGTGGCAACTTTTTATAATTGCCGTTATTATCTTTGGTATAAACCGGTTTTAATAAGCGTGCCAAAATATCTCCTTCACCATCCCAGCCTGCTCCATGCGTTGTTTCACCATTATTTTGTTCCGGGTTTAGGCGTTTTATGGTATTTTGAGCAACAGCTACTTTATATACCATCTGAATTAATCCTTTGTCAGTTTGTTCATATCCCGCTATATGAAACACAACTTTTGGTATCGGGTTGAATGATCTGAAGTGGTCTTTTAATTCATTGGCTGCTTCCGACACTGAAGGTGTATCTGAAAGATTTTCCCTTATGAAAGTGTCAATAAATCCACCTATAGGAGCACTGTTTATTGCAGCTTGCCCGGCTGTAGAAATACCTATTTTATCCTTTGCAAGAAATGTTTTATAGTTTGAATCACTCATCCCGGCAGCTAATAAAGTTTGCTCCCCTTCAGCTGATTTTTGTTTGGAATTTAAGGTTAAACGACTGTCTGAAGCCATTACTATGCCTTCCCTGGTATAAAGTGTGATAATAAATGACATGATTTAATATTTTTAATGAATACTTTTATATTAATGAAGCAAATCCGGGATTTTTTCAGGATTTATCTACAAATATATTTATAAACATTCAAATTGCCTGAGATTAGAATAAAAATTATGAAAATAACAGGCTACATTTTAACCGGTCTTACCTTTTAAAAATGAGAAAAATTTGTAAAATAAGATAATATGAATTTTGTATTTTTGCACTATGTTTGTTTATAAAAGAGTCATATAGGAGTTAAGTAATTTGTTAAATTTTTGATATATTATTTTAATTTTTATATGAAACGGCTTTTTTTAAGCAAAAAATAAATTAATTAGTATATTTCAAAATAGTATTTTTTATAAATTAAAGTCATTATCGTATGATCAAAACTTTATCAGTCACTGTTTTTTTTGTTTTTTTTCTTATTTCTTCGACAGCAAATGCTAATCGCGAACTTCCGGTTGAGCCGACCACTATACCTGAGTATGATGAGGTTGCCGGTGTAATAATGTATTGGTCTCCCTATGGCTCTTTTCGGTACGACGAAATTGCAATTCAAATAATAGATGGTATTCAATCTCAGGCTAAGGTCTATTTACAAACCAACGATGAAAATCATAAGGATGTTATAATCAATGCCCTGAGAAACTACGATGTACCACTTGAAAATATTGTATTTCTTGATGTTTATGGAGACCGTATCTGGATCAGGGACCATGGGCCTTTTAGTATTTACGATGATGGTGAATTGGCTTTTCTGGGGTTTAATGATTTTGCTAATCATCATGGTGATAAAGACCTCCCTGAAAGACTTGCCGAATATTGGGACCTGGACTTTTATGATTTTATGCATATAATTTTTGATGGTGGTAATTATATGGTTGATAGTCATAACCAGCTTTATGCAACCGACAGGCTTTATACAAACAACCCTGATGTTCCCGAAGAAGAGATTGATTCTATTTTATATCACTACATGAATATTGAAGAGATTTATACTTTTAATACTCTTACAGATGATTACTGGGGCCATTTGGATATGCAAATCAAATTGCTCAATGATACTACTTTTATTATAAGTACTGTTGATGAATATCATCCTGATTATGAAATTCTCGAGGCAAATTATGACTCCCTTGCAGCTTTACAACACCCCGAAGGTAAAGAATATGAAATTCACCAAATAAAAAAGGCCGAAAACTGGAAAACATACATTAACAGCTTGATAGTAAATGACGTTGTCTTGGTGCCGATATATGACCATGAGACTGATATCCCGGCAATTGAGACCTATGAAGCAATACTGCCTGAAAAAACCATAATCGGTATTAATGCCGATAATATGATTCAATGGGGCGGTGCAATCCATTGTGTAACAAACCAGATACCACAATTCCAGAAAGGAGGGGATTATGAAACATTTATTGTTGAATTTGAAATTGAAGATGAAGATGGTAACCCCCTTAAAAATGCCAGTATTACTTTTAATGATGTTACCAATGATCCGGGCGACTATGTATTTGAAGATATCCAAGAAGGAACATATGAATATAAAGTAGAAAAGAACGGCTATATTTCTGATGAAGGCCTTGTTTTTGTTAATAGGGTGGATGGCGATGTTATTGTGGATGTTACAATGAGTTTTGAAAAATATATGGTAACTTTTGACATTTATCTGGATGATGATCCTGTAAATGATGCCGTTGTTACACTTGATGGCGTCGAAAATCCTCCCGGCGATTATGAATTTGAAGATATAATAATAGGAACATACGATTATAAGGTGGAAATAGAAGAAGTTGACCCCGTCGAAGACCAGGTAACTGTCGAAAATGATACTACTGTTACAGTTGAATTATATAGCCTAACCAAATTCAATGTTGTTTTCGATGTTGTTGATCAGGATGGTAATGAAATTACCGGTGCAGTCATTACTTTCGATGGTGACCAAAAAGACCCGGGCGATTATGTCATTGAAAATGTAGAAGAGGGTGATTATGAATACAAAGTTCAAAAGGAAGGGTATTTTGCCGTTGAAGACGAAATTTATGTTGATGATGATATTACCCTAGAAGTTGAAATGGAAGCTGATGATACCTATGTTGATATGATAACCGATGCTGAACTATCTGTTTATCCTAATCCCGCAAACCAAAAGTTTAATATTGAATCAAACGAAATAATTAAACAAATAAAACTTATAAATACCAACGGACTGGTAATGATTAATAAACCCGTAAATTCTTCAAATTACCAGGTAAATATAAGCAATTTAAGTGTGGGGATATACTTTCTGCAAATACAATTCGCAGACAATGTAATAACTAAACGTGTACAGATAGTTCGCTAAGTTAAGATAAAAATATAGCTGCTCTTTACCCGTTGAGCGGCAGCGTAATCCCGGTTTTTCGGGATTACGCGTTAATACAGAACTTTTAAACTCATTTTATACTATTGAAACATTGAGCTTTTTTACCGGTGCAAAAAAGCAGGTAATTTGTATGTTGTGTTATTAAAATCTGGTATAACCGTATGAATTAAAAATCATCCATTCCTGTGTTGACTTTTATTTCCTTTACTCTGCTCACAATTTCTATTTCATCTTCATCGAGCATTCTTTTGTATTGTTCCAGTTGATCGCCCATCATTTGCTCAACCATTCTTCTTTCTTCAGGGGTCATTTGTGCCAGCTCTTCCTCCATCTCTTCCAATTGTTCATAAGCCTCCTTACGTTCTTCATCCGACAAAGCTAACCCGCTTATAATAGTTGTAGTTTTGTAAGGTATAATCATGCCTTCAACATTACGGAAATCACTGTTCCTGATTAAAGGTTCTATTTCCTTTATTTCACCGTCATCAGTTATGAATTCCATAACAAATTTCATCTTCCTGACCACCCAATCATTAGAATCAATGTATAACCAAAAGTCCTCGATGGTTTCTTCAACGTCAGGATCTTCAATAAACCCCTCAAGCTCATTTACAAAAAGAACATGTACTTCATGCCCGTTTAATTCCTTGGTGCCCTCGTAAACAGCATTTTTTAATAGGCTTGAATAAACATCTTGTGAATAAATATTTGACTCCGAAGCAGTAGATGTTGATTCTATACCATCAATATGCTCCATTTCGGTACGGGTTTTAAAATAAGGTCGTCCATTCTCCCAGGCTTTTTTGTTGTATACAGTGTATTGATCCTTTACCATTACAAAATCGTCTATACCCTCAATGGATTTTTCAAAAGCCTCTTGCATTTTTTCAAGTATCTTTACTGCATCAGGGTCGCCTTTCTGACCAAAAGCTGGTGAAATTGAAAAAATCATGAATGCCGCAAAAGCAAAAGTGCCAATAAATGTAACTGATTTTTTTATCATAATAAATATCTCCTTTATTTAGGTAAATTAAACAAAATTCAAGATACAAATATATATTATTTTGTTATTCGCAATATAAGAATCTTCGATTTATGAAAATACAGGTTGCCGGTAATTTTCAATTTCAACAATAAGTTAAAGTTTGGAGAAGATAACACCGGGTTTGATCTCTTTTTAATCACCTAAACAAACCCAATGCCTGCTTTGCAGCTATCAATTATTTTAACCGGACAGAAGTTTTTTGTAAATAATTGTTTTGTTTAAAAAAATATTATTATATTTGCGCATATAAATTATTGCGAGTAGCAACTATCAATATTTTTATAATTCATGGAGTGTTTAAATAAAATAAAAGAGGTATTCAGAAAGGTAAGTGAGTTTGAACAAGCCTTAAACCGTGACTATGGAGTTACTTTAAATGAGGCAATGGTTATTTGCAGCCTGGTTGACGGCTTGAAATCTGCGGGAGAGATATCAGCCTGTACTGAAATATCTAAAACCAGGACATCAAGGGTTTTATTGTCGCTGGAGAAAAAAGGCATAGTGATAAGGAGTTTTTGTGATGATGATAAGCGTAAGATGATGTTTATGTTAACCGATAAAGGCATTAATAAACGGGATAAAATAAAGTCAATTAATGTAAATATTGATTTCAGCATGTAAACACAAAAACACTATCAACTTTAAAGTAAGTAAGTACAAAAACATAAATAATCAGATTTAATAAACTATGAAAACAATAATTATTGGAGGTGTAGCCGGGGGTGCTACTACTGCAGCCAGGCTCAGGCGAAACGACGAAACATCGGAAATAGTTATGCTAGAGAGAGGCGAGCATATTTCTTATGCTAATTGTGGTTTGCCATATTATATTGGTGGTACAATAGCTGATCGTGAGAATTTATTTGTTCAAACACCCGAAAGTTTTTCTCGGCGGTTTAATGTTGATGTAAGGGTTTTAAATGAGGTTGTAGCCATAGAGCCTGATAAAAAGACTGTTATGGTAAAAGATTTGGCTAAGGCAGTTACATACACGGAGTCGTATGATAAGTTGGTTCTTTCGCCGGGTGCAGAGCCTGTTCGCCCTAAATTACCCGGAATTGATAATGATGAGATATTTACAATAAGGAATGTGTCAGACACCGACAGGATAAAATCATTTATTGATGAGAAGAAACCTAAATCAGCGGTAGTTGTTGGTGCTGGATTTATCGGTCTTGAAATGGCTGAAAATCTTCATCAAAGGGGTATTTTTGTTTCTATAGTAGAAATGGCTGAGCAGGTTATGAGCCCTTTGGATTATTCAATGGCCGCGATCGTTCACCAGCATCTGAAAACCAAAAATGTTCCTTTTTTCTTAAAAGATGGTGTTTCTTCTTTCAGAAAAGATAATAATGAAGTAATTGTAAATCTTGAAAGCGGCCGCAAACTTAATGCCGACATGGTAATTTTATCAATAGGCGTAAGACCCGAGTCAAAACTTGCCATAGATGCAGGTTTGGAAACAGGAGATTCGGGTGGTATAATCGTAAATGAGCGCCTTCAAACTTCCAACCCGGATATTTATGCTGTTGGTGATGTTATTGAGTTTGAGAACCCGATAATCAACAAAAATCAAATAACTTACCTTGCCGGTCCGGCAAATAAGCAAGGTAGGATTTGTGCTGATAACATTTCGCAGGGCAACGGATCTGTTTATAAAGGATCTGTCAACACTGCTATTGCTAAAGTTTTTGATTTAACAGTTGCTTCTACAGGGGTTTCAGGTAAAACTTTGAAAAAAGAAAATATACCTTATCTTTCAACTATTATTCATAGCGGCTCTCATGCAGGTTATTACCCCGGGGCAATCCCAATGAGTATAAAAATATCTTTTTCTCCAAACAACGGGACATTATACGGAGCACAGATTGTTGGTTATAAGGGTGTTGATAAACGTATTGACCTTTTTGCCAGTGTAATAAAATTCAACGGATCTGTTTATGATCTTACACAAATTGAGCATGCATATGCACCTCCATATTCTTCGGCCAAAGATCCCGTTAATATTACCGGGTTTGCAGCAGAAAATATTTTGGCAGGGAAAGTAAAACCATTTTCATGGGAACAGGTAAAAAAAATAGATCTTGCAAATAACATATTAATAGATACCCGGACAAAGGACGAATTTAATCTTGGTACTATAAAAGGAGCTGTAAATATACCTTTGGATGATTTAAGAGATCGCCTCGCTGAAATTCCCACTGATAAAAAGGTTATCGTTTTTTGCGGTGTTGGTTTGCGCGGTTATGTTGCAGCGCGTATTTTAATGCAGCATGGCTATAAGGAGGTTTATAATCTCAACGGTGGTTATAAGACATACGAATTTGCAATACAAAAACAAAGTAATGAAGATATTTATGATAAAGATATGATAGGAAAAGATGATCAAATATATCAAATGGATAACACTTCAAAAATAAGACTTGAATCTTCAACAAGTAAGATATCAATAGATGCATGTGGTTTACAATGCCCAGGCCCGATAATGAAACTCAAAAAAAATACCGATAATGCAAAAGCAGGTCAGATATTTGAAGTAAAAGCCACTGACCCTTCTTTTGCAGCCGACGTTAAAGCCTGGGCAAACATGACGGGAAACAAAATATATGATGTCAGCGAATCTGCCGGTGTTGTTACTGCCATTATTGAAAAGCAGGCCGGGCCATCAGAACAAAGTAATGAATCGCAACCAACTTTAAAGGGAAAATCTATGATCGTATTTAGTGATGACCTCGATAAGGCGATAGCATCTTTCATTATAGCAAATGGTGCAGCAAGTACCGGACAAAAAGTGGCTATGTTTTTTACATTCTGGGGGCTTAACGTCATAAAAAAACCTAAAAAACCCAGGGCAAAAAAAGACTTGCTTGGCAAAATGTTTGGAATGATGATGCCGGCTAATTCAAAAAAGCTTAAACTATCTAAAATGAACATGCTGGGAATGGGTTCACTTATGATTCGTAAGGTAATGAAGAAAAAGAATATAGATACCCTTGAGTCGCTTATTGAACAAGCTCACCAAAATGGAGTAGATTTTATTGCATGTACTATGTCTATGGATGTTATGGGTGTCAAAAAAGAAGAATTGCTTGATTTTGTCGATTATGGTGGCGTGGCTACTTACCTCGAAAAAGCCGACCAATCTAATGTCAACCTCTTTATTTAAATAATTGGTGGTCAAGTAAGTTGTTTAATGATTCTCAACTACCTAAATATTGAATGTCTGCCACTGAATAAGTTTATCGCTGCAAAAAAGCTTTTCAGTGGGTTCAATGTTTTAAAGTAATTCAAACAAACAAGTCGGTTTTATTATTTTTTATTACCTGCAGATAATAAATTATGTTAAAATTTAAAATTATTATTATAAAATTGTTTTAACAGAGATCCAAAAATATCATTTGCGGGTTAATGAAATACTATAGCTTTGTTTAACATATATTAACTTAAATTATATTATGTATTAATTCTTGTCTTTTTGTGTTAATTTTACTTTAAACAAATATATGTATAACCAAAATTAATAAGTTATGTTTAAAAAGAAAAGAGTTAATGTTGTAATGTCAATCTCGTTTGTTTTGCTGATTTTTTTATCAGCTAATTTTTATGCTCAGCAGCAAGAGCCGGAACGACAGCAGCAACAACAGCAACAACATCAGCATCAGCATGAAGAACATATGGTTCCTGAATATGATGATGCTGAAGTTGCAAAATTTGCTGAAGTTATGCAAGCAATGCATGATGCCGGCTTTACTGAACAAGAGTTTGTTGAAATGCTTAATGTTTATTTTCAGGATCCCGAATTACAGGAAAGGGTTAACGCGCTCCTGGATTAATTTCAAATATCAGCCTAAATGTTAAAAGCTTTTCCGTTAAATTTTTTAGTATTACACCAAAAATTTTAAAATGATTTATTAATCCGGATTTTAAAATAAATATTGAAAAAAAAGCCTTGTAAGCTCTGCTTACAAGGCTTTTTGTTTTGCCTATCAATCGGTGTTAATCAAAAAACCCTGAGAAACCGTTAATTAGGTTAATTAATTGGGTCTTCGGGCAATTCAGGTTCATCTTCAGGTTCTTCCGGTTCAGGTTCCGGCAAATCTTCCGGTTCTTCCGGCAAATCTTCGTAAGGATCAGCCGGTTCTTCTCTTGGCGGGTCTTCCGGTGGCCTTTCTTCAGGAGGCCTACCGTCGCATGCTAAAAACAAATTCCCGATAATAAAAACACCAATAAGCAAAATCGCTAATTGTTTTTTAATTAATTCCTTTAAAAATCTCATAATTCACCTTTTTTTTCTATTATTTTTTTTAATAACCCAAATATAATTATTAATCAAGCCATTACAAAATAAATAAATGGTGAATTTAACAATTTAACTTTTTTTAAATGCTTCATTTAAGTAAGTGCTGGAACTATGACCTTTTTAAGATTTTAATAATATATATAAGTTTTTATGTTAACTTTTTTTATCAAAAGTTAAAATCCTGTCAAAATCACATTAATTCCGCTTTTAGTTTGATATTTGTGCCTTTGAGAGCTTTTGACACCGGACAGTTTTCTTTAGCTTTTGAAGCTAATTCTGTAAATTTTTCCTCTTCTATACCTGAAATATGGCCTTTGGTTTTTAGCACTATTTCAGTTATAGCAAAAGAACCTTCTACTTTTGACAGGGTTACTTCAGCATCTGTTTCTACTTTTTCGGGCTTGTATCCCGATTGATCAAGCAAATGAGAAAATGCCATTGAAAAACAACTGGCATGAGCCGCCGCTATTAATTCTTCAGGACTTGATGATTTTTTGTCGTCTTCAAAACGAGAAGTAAAACTAAACTCTCCTTTGTATTCGTTAGATTTTAATGTATAAACGCCTTTTCCACGCGCAAGATTGCCTTGCCAAACCGCATTTGCATTGTGTTTACTCATGATTATTTTTTTTGTTTGTAATTATAATTAACTGTTCTTAAATAATTGTAATAACATTATAAAAATAATATTTTACAATTTAGGTTTAACATTTATTGAAAAATTATATGAACAAAAATCAATATTAAAATAACCTTTTACAACACCTGATTGTTCAAAGTAAATATGTAAAAAAATAATTAATCAATTTGTTGAGGATGTTGTTATGATTAAAAATTAACATGTAATTTTGTTTTCATATAGTTGAGAATAATGGTATAACCGAATAAAACATTTATAACATGAGTGATGATAAGAAGGTTATTTTTTCTATGGTTGGTGTCGGTAAAACTTTTCCTCCACAAAAAAAAGTACTGAACAATATTTACCTTTCTTTTTTTTATGGTGCGAAGATCGGCATTATAGGTCTTAATGGTTCCGGTAAATCTACTTTGTTAAGGATAATTGCCGGAAAAGAAAAATCTTATGACGGTGAAATAGCTTTTTCTCCCGGTTATACCGTCGGGCATCTTGAGCAGGATCCTGTTCTTGATCAATCCAAAACTGTTAAGGAGAATGTTATGGAAGGATTGGGTGAGCTTAGCGTTTTGTTGAAGGAATATGAGGAATTAAATAATAAGTTTTCTGAACCTATGGCTGATGAGGAGATGAACCGGCTTATTGAAAAACAGGGTGAACTTATTGAAAAAATAGAAGATCTTAACGGCTGGGATGTTGACAGCAGGCTTGAGCGTGCTATGGATGCCTTGCGATGCCCTGAGGGTGACAGACCTGTAGCCAATTTATCAGGCGGGGAAGCTCGAAGGGTTGCATTATGCCGGTTGCTGCTCGAGGAACCTGATATACTTCTTCTCGATGAGCCAACCAATCACCTTGATGCCGAATCAGTACAATGGCTTGAACAACATCTTAAACAATATAAAGGTACAGTCATTTCTATTACTCACGACCGTTATTTTCTTGACAATGTAGCCGGTTGGATACTTGAGCTTGACAGGGGTGAAGGTATACCATGGAAAGGCAATTATTCATCATGGCTTGAGCAGAAAGCCAAACGCCTCGAAATGGAGGAAAAGACATCAATAAAGAAAAAGAAAACACTTGAACGGGAGCTGGAATGGGTACGAATGGCCCCTAAAGCCAGGCATGCCAAATCAAAAGCAAGATTGACAGCATACGACAGGCTTTTGAGTGAAGATGAAAAGGTCAAAGAAGAGAAACTGGAAATATTTATCCCTAATGGACCACGACTGGGAGATAAAGTGATTGAAGCTCAAAATGTGGTTAAAGGATATGATGATAAATTGCTGTTTGAAGACCTTAATTTTATGTTGCCTCCGGCAGGAATAGTCGGTGTAATAGGGCCTAATGGAGCAGGAAAAACTACACTTTTCAGAATGATAATAGGCGCTGAAAAACCCGATAAGGGAAAGTTTGTTGTTGGTGATACAGCCAAAGTAGCATATATTGATCAGGCACATACAGCAATAGATCCTGAAAAAACTGTTTATCAGGTTATATCTGATAATAGTGAATATGTTCAACTAGGCCAAAGCTCAATGAATGCCAGGGCTTATGTTGCCAGGTTTAATTTTACAGGCGCCGATCAGGAAAAAAAATGCGGAATACTCTCAGGTGGCGAACGAAACAGGCTTCACCTTGCACTTACCCTTAAAGAAAATGCAAACGTACTTTTACTTGACGAACCTACAAATGATATTGATGTTAACACCCTCAGGGCTTTTGAGGAAGGACTGGAAAATTTTGCAGGATGTGCAGTGATTATATCACATGATCGATGGTTTCTCGATAGAGTTGCCACACATATACTTGCATTTGAAGGCAACTCACAGGTATATTATTTTGAAGGAAGCTATTCGGAATATGAAGAAAATAGAAGAAAACGACTCGGCGATCAAGGTCCGAAACGTATAAGATACAAAAAGCTTACAGGTGATTGATCAAAGATAATCAGATGGCAAAATGCAGTTTACAATTTCCGGGGCAGTGTGCTCCCCATAAACTGCATCATCCGGGGAATATGCAAAACATCCGTTTTTTTATACAGCTTTTTAATGCGGGCAGCCTACTCAATTGGCGATAGTTCAGTCAATCCGGTAAAAACTATTAGCCTGGCAATCAACAAGCTTTACTTTCCGATACAAAACTTACCAAAGATGTTATCCAGTATTTCTTCGGATGTGATCTCGCCTGTTATTGTGCCCAGATGGTAAAGTGCTGTACGCAGATCGGTTGATAAAAGGTCGCCGCTAAGCTTTTCGTCAATTCCTTTTTGAAGGTTTTTAATTATATCGCGGGTTTCTTTTAAAGCTTGATGGTGGCGGGTATTACTTACAATAACATCTTCCTTTGACGGCAGCTCTTTTTTAAAAGCTTGTACTAAACTGTCGGTTATCAGGTTGATGTTGGTTTTTCTTTTTGCAGAAACAAATATGGTTTCAAGGTCAACCAGGTTACGGAAATTTTTTGGTATTTCCATCAGAAGGTCCGTTTTATTTGCGATCAATATCATTTTCTTTGATTTGTCGTCAATTACCTGCATAAATTGTTCAACGGTTTCGTTAATTTCCTCAATTGCTGTTTCGCTTGCATCAAACATATACAATATTATGGAGGCTTGGTTTATCTTTTGATAAGTTTTTTCAACGCCCATATTTTCAATTGTATCATCTGAGTCTCTCAGCCCGGCAGTATCTATAAACCTGAATCCAATACCGTCAATAATTATTGTATCTTCAATAGCATCGCGTGTTGTTCCGGGGGTTTCACTCACAATAGCTTTTTCTTCGTTTAGAATAGCATTGAGAAGTGTTGATTTCCCAACATTTGGCTTGCCTATGATTGCAACCGGAACGCCTGTTTTCAGAACATTACCAACCGAAAAAGAGTCAATTAGTATAGTAAGTTCTTTTTCTATTTTGTTTAACAATTTAATCAACTTTTCCCTGCTTGCAAATTTCAGATCTTCTTCGCTGAAGTCTAATTCGAGTTCAATAAGAGAGGCAAATTCAACCAGTTGCCTGCGTAATTCTTCAATTCGCCATGAGAAATGTCCACGCATTTGTTTATATGCCAGTCTATGTGAAACTTCGGATGCTGATGCCACAAGGTCGGCAACAGCTTCAGCCTGGGAAAGATCCATTTTACCGTTCAGAAAAGCCCGCAATGTAAACTCTCCCGGGCGGGCAACACGTGCACCCTTTTTTGATAACAATTCCATTATACTTTGCTGTATGTATTCGGAACCATGGCACGATATTTCAACAATATTTTCGCCGGTATAAGAATTAGGTGATTTGAAAACCCATACCAAAACTTCATCTATTGCTTTTCCCGAATCTAATATCTGGCCACGGTATATTCTTTGGGGGCGGAATGAGTTTATGGATTTGCCTTTTTTTAGTGGGCGAAAAATTTTGCTTGCAATTTTTATGGCATCAGAACCAGAAACCCTTATTAATGCAACTGCTCCGGTGCCCGGTGGCGATGAGGGAGCGCAGATGGTATCATGGCTTGTGTAGTCTGTAGTCATATAAGTCCTCCTGTTTATGGATGCATTTGAACATTATGTCAAAAAAAACTATAGTTATTAAGTTTTATTGTATTTTTTTTATGAAGACAAAAATAAATAATAAACTTGTTATTATACTAAAAAGCCGTATTTTTGATATTTGTTTTTTATTTCAGAATCCGGAAATTTGCTTTGATAGCCTAATTTATAGATGTTTTGGCTATGTTATTTTTTAATATGAAATTTTCAATAAATAGTCTATGAGTATATTAGTTAATAAAAATTCAAAAGTTGTAGTGCAGGGTTTTACGGGATCAGAAGGCACTTTTCATGCAAGCCAGATGATTGAATATGGCACCCGGGTTGTAGGTGGTATTACGCCGGGTAAAGGTGGTACAAAGCATCTTGATCGGCCGGTTTTTAATACGGCTGAGCAAGCTGTAAAAAATACCGGTGCCAATGTTTCCCTAATATTCGTTCCCCCGCCGTTTGCGGCTGATGCTATTATGGAAGCGGCTGAAGCAGGTATTGAGGTTATTGTTTGTATAACTGAGGGTATTCCTGTTAAGGATATGATAACAGTAAAAGAATATCTGAAAGACAGGCCGGCAAAGCTAATTGGTCCTAATTGCCCCGGGATAATTACTCCCGGTGAATGTAAAGTCGGCATTATGCCCGGCTTTATTCATGCTCCGGGCTCAGTTGGTGTTGTATCCCGCTCAGGAACCCTTACTTATGAAGCTGTTGACCAGGTAACAAAGGAAGGTTTGGGCCAGTCGACATGTATCGGAATAGGAGGGGATCCTATATTGGGAACAACTATTTGTGATGCTGTGAAGATGTTTATGGATGATCCGAAAACTGAGGGCATAATTATGATTGGTGAAATAGGGGGTGATATGGAAGCCGAAGCAGCTAAATGGATTAAAGAAAATGCTACCAAGCCTGTTATTAGCTTTATTGCAGGTGCAACTGCGCCAAAAGGCCGAACAATGGGGCATGCCGGAGCCATAATCGGTGGAAAAGATGATACCGCCGAAGCAAAAAAGAAAATTCTTAGTGATTGCGGAGTTACAGTTGTTGAATCACCTGCTGATGTGGGTAAAACAATAAAAAATATACTTAATCCAATTGTTTCCTGATAACCGGGAATATTCTTATTCAGATTGACCGCTTTGGGCTGATAAGATTCTGTTTATTAATTAAAGAAACTTACCCGGCGGTTTCATAAATGTTTATTATAAGTGCTATTACTCTTCGTAAGATTCACAATATTGGTATGCACCAATATCTGATCTCTTCAGTCGGCTAACACCCAAAATATCGTATGGAATATCTTCAGAAATTGCGGGATCGCCTGCCCCTATTGCAGGTGAGCCCTCTAAGAGGCGATAATCATTTTCGGAAGTGTTGAAAAAAAGTGGATCCTGGTTCTTAAAAACCTCATTATAATTTTGGCCTGTAATATCTTTGGTAGTTTTTAATATAGCATGATCAAAAGTATAATTTGCTTTACCGCCATCCTCATAAAAGTCGTATCCGATTTCTTCGTTCAGATTACCATATATGATACTGTTGCCAAAATAAGCTTTCTCCAGATCACGTACCTGGTAGTTACCATCAATGTCTACATAATAATTATTTAAAAGCAATGAGGGAGTTTGCCTTATAGACATATCGTAATAATTGGCAAATGTGCAGTGCCTGAAGTCATATTTTCCACCAAGCTGCAAAATTGCAGCATAATCGCCGCAATTAGAAATAACCACATTTTCACCTGTAATATGACTTCCCTGGGCAAGCAGGCCGGCAATACTCATGTTTCGTATGAAAGTGTTTTTCAGGGTAAGTGTGGGTTTTGTAAAACTTCCTATTGAATCAACGTGGAGTCCAACTGTGCCGTTTTTTATAACAGCATTATTTATTTCGTGGTCACGGCTTCCCTGGGTCATCCAAATGCGTCCCCATTGCCCCGGACGTTCACTGTAATATTTTTCCAAACGCGATCCCTCTATTTTGACAGGGTCATCAATAGTACCCATTACCTTAAAAGTAGATTGGTTATAAAAAACCAAACTGGCATTGTTGTGCATATGAATACGAGCCCCATCCTCAATTTCCAAAGTGTTGCCGGGAGTTACAAAAACCAACCCATATACAACATATGGCAAATCACTTGTCCATTTTGTGTCTTTATCAATTAAATGGCAGGCAATAGTGTCGCCATTAATATAGATCTCATCATCAGGACTAATAAAATTGGCATCCTGGCCCCATGCAGCAAGATGGACTTTTTGTACATTTGGACCACTGCGAAAGAGTATGTTATCAGTTATTATATATGGTAAATTTTGACCAACAGGGTCAAGTGTAACCTCTGCAAATATGTATATTGAATCGTTAGCCTCTATTACAACATCATCAATTTTATGACCTGGCTCACCATCTACATTAATCCTGAAATAAGACCCGGCTCCTTTATCAATTTCAATGCTCGAAATACTTATGCGTTTATCATGATTGTTGTAAACCTTTAAACTTCTTGTAGCACTACCCACCGTAGTAAATACAGTGTCAAACAATAATGTATCAGTCGAAAAGGAAAGATCAAGATCAGGGCCTGTAAAAACGTCGTCATCCCGGCAGGACTGTAAGCTTATTATATAAATGGCCAGTGTTAATACTCCAAGTATGTATAAAAAAGATTTATTTATCATTTGAGTTACTGAATAAGGATACTATTTGTTTAATGTTTATACTTCTATAAATTAACCCTCAAAATTACTACTGTTACAAAATATAATATCAAGAATGAATTAATAAAAATATTTAAGGTGTTTTTAGGGTTATAGCCAATATTAATTCCATTCACTAACGATTAATAAGCATGAAAATTATCTTAACATGATATTAATAATAGCAGCTTTATCAAAAATGAGTATAAAAATAATAAATTAATTATAGCCACTAAGACTTTTACCGGGCTGGATATTTGTTTTCCATATTCACCTTTTTAGCAAACAATTTATTATAACAGGGCAGGGGGTTTAAAGCTTTTATTAAACTAAGGGAAATAGCACAAGGATTTGAATTACTAAACATTACTTATAGTGTTTCTTTTGTGTTATTGTGTAACTTCAACTAGCTCAGTGCATGCTTGGTGGCAAGATTAATTTTAATCGGACATAATATTCTAAAAATTTTATGATTACAATTTTAAAAAAATCAAATTAAATAATAAAAGATCAATCAAATTAAATAAAAATATTGGCATAATATAAAAATAAATTAATTTTGCAGCCTAAATTGAATACATTATGGCGAAAAATAAAAAACATTCCAAAGGAGAAAAAAACATTGAAGCTGTTGAAGGTGCACTTAGCAAAACAGAACAATTTATTGAAAACAATCAAAATCGCATTTTTTGGATTGTTGGAGTTATAGTAGTAATTGCTGCCGGCTATATTGGTTATACAAGGTTTATAATGGAGCCTCGCGAGCAAAGTGCCAGGGCTGAGATTTATATGGCCGAAAGGTATTTTGAAAAGGATTCATTGGAAAAGGCCTTGTATGGTGATGGCATGTATTTGGGTTTCAAGGATATCATATCTGAGTACCGTTTTACAAAAACTGCCAATCTGGCCAGGTATTATGCAGGCATCAGCTACTTTAGGCTTGGCTACTATGAAGATGCAATTGATCACTTAAAGAGTTATCGTAAGCGCGACCAGATATTGGGGGCATTGGCATATGGAGCTATTGGTGATGCTTATGTTGAATTGGGTCAAAAAGACAATGCCTTAAGATATTACAGAAGGGCTTACCGTCATGAACCTAATAAATTTACAACACCAATATTTTTATTTAAAGCGGCACAGGTTAATGAATACAAGGAAGATTATGATAAAGCGTTGGAATTGTATAAAAAAATCAGAGACGAATATCACGACAGTCGGGAGGCCAGAGATATAGAAAAATATATTTCCAGGGCTAAAGCAAAAATCAATTAAGGCCGATAGTTCTAATATCCATTATAATGGCAGGGAAAAAACAGAATCTTTCAGATATTAATAAATTCTTTATTTCTGATGCTTCTAATATTCGTATAGGAATTATTGTATCGGAATGGAACGACGAGATAACCTCTGCACTATTAGAGGGGGCGGTTAGTACACTAAAAAAATCAGGTGTAGAGGAAAAAAATATTTATATACATTATGTCCCGGGCAGCTTTGAATTGCCATTTGGAGCCAAACTTTTAGTTGAAAGAGCCAATGTTGATGCTGTTATTTGTATTGGTTGCATTATCCAGGGGGAAACAAAACATTTTGAATTTATATCAAATGCTGTTGCCAATGGAATTACTAAAATCGGAATTGATGCCAATAAACCGGTTATTTTTGGTGTTCTAACCCCAAATACTTTCCAACAAGCTAAAGACCGCGCCGGTGGTAAACATGGAAATAAAGGTGATGAAGCCGGAATTACTGCCATAAAAATGATTGAGCTTAAAAGGAAGTTCGATATTAAAGTTTAATTGCTGCCTGTTTTTTATACCTCATAAACGGATAATCAAATTGTTTTTAAGTTGAATAATAAACAGCTAAACAAAAAAAATAAAAGACTGATTGTTCAGTGAAAATTCCCGGTATAAACTGTTAATAATTGAAAAGTTAAAAACTAATTTATTTTTTATTATTACATGAGCCAGAAAGACCATCATATAGTTTTTATGGGGACACCCGGAATTGCAGCATATGTTTTGGAGAAAATTATTGATAAAGGGTATAATATCAGTGCTGTGGTTACTTCTCCTGATAAGCCTGCCGGCAGGGGCAGAAAAGTTCAAATTAGCCAGGTAAAGCGTGTGGCTCTTGATTATGATTTAAAAATACTTCAACCGGCAAATCTTAATGATCCTGAATTTATAAATCAATTAAAAGATTTATCACCTGATATACAGGTTGTAGTGGCATTTCGGAAATTACCAAAAGATGTTTGGCAGATACCTCCATTGGGTACTTTCAACATGCATGCTTCTCTTTTACCCGACTACAGGGGCGCTGCCCCCATCAACTGGGCTATTATTAATGGCGAAAAATATACCGGCGTTACTACATTTTTTATTGATGAAAATATAGATGCCGGAAAAATACTTCTAAAAGAAAAGATAGATATCGATCCGGCTGAAACCGCAGGAAGTTTGCATGATAAGATTAAAATAAAAGGTGCTGAACTGGTTATTAAAACCCTGGAAGGGCTTATTAAAAATAGTTTGAAAGCGGTAAATCAAAAAGATATAGAAAAAAAATATCATCATCTCAATAAAGCACCAAAAATATTGAAAGAAGATTGCCGAATAAACTGGAATAATTCCTGCCAAGATATTGTGAATTTTATTAGAGGGTTAAATCCTAAGCCGGGTGCATATACTGAAATTCAAATATCGCGAAATAAGCCTTTAGAAGTAAAAATTTTTTTTGCAGAACCTGAAAAATACAATCACAGCCATCCTGTTAAATCAATACTTACCGACAACAAAACTTTTTTTAAAGTCACTACTCCTGATGGTGCTGTTAATATTAAAGAATTGCAAATTCCCGGAAAAAAACGTGTGAGTATAGAGGAGTTTCTCAGAGGGTATAGCGTAGAAAAACTCTTTTAAAACAGCATTTATTTTTTTTATCATCAAAAAAAATTATTATAGAGGAAAAATTTAACATTTTTATTATAATCGGCTAAAAACAAGGGTTTAAAAGCAAAAGTTATTAACTAAAAGACTAATTTATCAACAAAATTGAGGTTTTTCGCATATTTCCCTTGCATTATTCAATAAAAGACCTATATTTGCAATGTTTTAGATATAAAAAAAATTTTTTTTAACCAAAACAAAAAAAGATGAACAAAGCAGAATTAATTGATGCAATTGCAGCAGGATCAGGATTAACAAAAGCTGATTCTAAAAGGGCACTTGATGCATTTATCGGTGCTACTACTAAAGCTTTAAGAAAAGGTGACAGGGTAGCACTTGTAGGGTTTGGTTCTTTCTCAGTAGCTAAAAGAGAAGCTCGCAAAGGCCGTAACCCACAAACAGGTAAAGAAATTATGATTCCTGCGAAAAAAGTGGTTAAATTTAAGCCAGGAGCTGAACTTTCAAATGTTGTAAAGTAAGGCTGAAAAAAAATTTATTAAAAGCCGCCTTGATTTTTCAGGGCGGCTTTTTTTGTCTTTGCCCGGTTTATTTATGCTTGTTTAGTATGATTATAGTAGCTATATTTGCTTTTTTGTTAATTAGAAGTCATGCAACAAAGTAAGAAGGAAAAAATCGCTGCTTTTGATCCTAGTTGGGTCGGAAATGTAAGCGCAAATATTTTTGGTTTACCTTTCACTACATCAGAATCTGATGTAGTAATATTGCCTGTACCGTGGGATGTAACCGCTTCTTATAAAAGTGGTACAAGTAATGGCCCATATGCAATATATAAGAGTTCACCCCAGATCAATCTCTATAACAATTTATGCCCCGATGCCTGGAAAGCCGGAATAGCAATGGATGAAATACCAAAGCATATTATAAGCCTTAATAAAAAATTGAGTAAAAAAGTAAATACTTACAGGAAGTTTATTCAAAAGGGCGGCGATATTTTGCAGGATAAAAAAATGACTGCTATACGTGATGAAATTAATGAGGCATCTGCAATTGTTACTAATGAAGTAAAATCAAAAAGCAAAAAATTTTTATCCGAAGGTAAATATATTGGGCTTTTAGGAGGTGATCATTCTACACCCTATGGATTAATTCAGGCCCTGGCCGAAAAATATACTGACTTCGGTATTCTGCAAATAGATGCTCATAGTGACCTATGCAGCCGTTTTGAGGGATTGGAGCAATCGCATGCATCAATTATTTACAATATTTTACCTATACAAAATATAAAAAATATTGTTCAGGTGGGTATTCGTGAAATAAGCCACCAGGAGAATCAAAGAATAAAAAATAATTCAGGCCGCCTCAAGGTTTTTTATAATCATAATTTAAAAAAATCTCTTTTTGAGGGCAAAACATGGGAATCATTGTGTACTGAAATAGTATCAAACCTGCCGGAAAAAATTTATATAACTTTTGACATCGATGGCCTGGAGCCTGCAAACAGCCCATCAACAGGTACACCCGTGCCCGGTGGTTTAAATTTCGATCAGGCAATGTATTTACTTGATACTATTGCTCAAAATAATCGTAAACTAATAGGCTTTGATTTGGTAGAGGTTGCACCAGGAAATTATAACGATATTGATACAATTATTGCAACAAGGATACTTTTCAAGCTGACTACCCTGATGATAAAAACCAATAATCTTGTCTAATGTAAAAGAAAGTATGACATCAATCGATTATTCAGACTATAATGACAAACAACTTCTACAATATCTCGAACAGTTTGTCACTTCCGAACGTTTAAAAAAAATCAATGAAACCCTTGAGTATCGTACTCGTCATATTACCGTAGTTTTGGAAGACATATACCAATCTCATAACGCCAGTGCTGTATTAAGGTCGTGTGATGTTTTTGGAATACAGGATGTGCATATTATTGAAAACAAGAACCAATATATTATTAATCCGGATGTTGCTTTAGGTTCCACAAAATGGCTTAATTTATATAGATACAATGAAAAAATTAATAATACTGAACAATGCTTATCACGTTTAAAAAAACAAAATTATCGTATAATTGCTGCATCACCTCAGGAAAATAACTATATGCTCGAAGAGCTACCTGTCGATAATAAAATAGCACTTGTATTTGGTACCGAAATGATTGGATTATCAGATATGGCTGTCGGTATGGCAGATGGATTTGTAAAAATACCTATGTTTGGATTTACAAAAAGTTTAAATATTTCTGTATCTGCAGCCATTTCTATGTATTACCTGACAGGTAAATTGCGTGATAGTAAAGTAAAATGGGAGCTTACACAGGAAGAAAAAGATCAAATAAAGCTTCAATGGTTAATAAACAGTATAAAAAATGCTCATTTATTAATTACCAGATTTTTTGAAAACAAAACTTAATGTATATTTGTAAAAAGACATTTCTATATATTTTTTCTGGTATATAATAGCTTCATTCAAAAAGACTTAATAACCTGATAGATAAAGAGTTATTGTTTGTGCTAAATTGTTATTTAATAAAATATTTTTAATAATAAAACATTTAATTATGGGCAAAGGTGATCAAAAAACCCGAAAAGGAAAAATTACAAGGGGCACTTATGGAGTCAGGCGCCCGAAAAAAAAGAAAAAGCCTGGTATTACTAATTATCAAAAACCATTAGCAGAAAAGAAAAGTAAAGAGAAAGAGGATAAAGAGAAAGACGATAAAAAGTAGATTTATCACAAAAAACCTGCTAATTTACTTTTAATTATAATAGTAAATCAGCAGGTTAAAAAGTAATACATAAAGTTGTTTAACAGTGGCTTACATGCCGCTGTTTTGTTTTTCTTTTTGCGAATTTTTCTTAGAAGCTGTTTTTTTACTGCTTTTAATTACAATATTATCTCCGTTTTTATTTAGTTCAACATTTATAGAGTCACCTTCTTCAAACTTGCCTTTTATAATTTCTTCGGCAAGCGGGTCTTCAAGATATTTTTGTATAGCCCTCTTTAATGGGCGTGCTCCATAAGCAGAATCCCATCCTTTGTCTGAGATAAATTCTTTTGCTTTATCAGATATTTTGATTTTATTGCCCATTTGCTCAATACGTTTATAAAGGAATTCAAGTTCAATATCAATAATCTTCAAGATATCTTCTTTTTTGAGAGAATCAAAAATAACCACATCATCAACTCTGTTAAGAAATTCAGGAGCAAAAGTTTTTTTCAAAGCATTTTCTATAACACTTTGAGTAAATTCTTTTGAGTGTGATTTTTTGGCAGAAGTATTAAATCCTACACCGGCTCCAAAATCTTTCAACTGTCTTGAACCAATGTTGGAAGTCATGATTATTATTGTATTTTTAAAATCTATCCGGCGTCCCAGGCTATCGGTCAATTGCCCATCGTCAAGCATTTGCAATAAAATATGAAATACATCGGGATGTGCTTTTTCAATTTCATCCAATAATAGTACCGAATAGGGTTTTCTTCTTACTTTTTCAGTGAGTTGCCCGCCTTCTTCGTATCCAATATAACCGGGAGGAGCACCTATTAACCTGCTCACGGCGAATTTCTCCATATATTCGCTCATATCTATTCTTATGAGAGCTTCGTCGGTGTCAAATAAATGTCTTGACAAAATTTTTGCAAGATGTGTTTTTCCAACACCTGTGGGGCCCAGAAATATAAATGAACCTATTGGTTTGTTTGGGTCTTTTAGCCCTGCACGGTTTCGGCGTATTGCCTTAACAACTTTCTTGATTGGGTCATCCTGTCCGATTACACTTTTTCCCAGTTCATTTTCCATGTTTATCAGACGCTCACTTTCATTTAATGCGATTCTTTGAACAGGTATACCTGTCATCATAGAAACAACTTCTGAAACATTTTTTTCTTCAACGGTTTCGCGATGCAGTTGTGATTCTTCTTCCCATTTACGCTTTTCTGCTTCAAGCAAATCCATTAGTTCTCTTTCCTGATCACGGAATTTGGCGGCTTGTTCGTATTTTTGACTTTTTATTGCTGTGGTTTTTTCTTCACGGACCTTGTCAATGTCTTCTTCAATTTTTACAATTTTTTCGGGTACCCGTATATTAGTTATGTGTACCCTTGAACCGGCTTCATCCATGGCATCAATAGCTTTGTCAGGAAGGTAGCGGTCACTAACATAGCGGTCTGTTAAATGAACACAGGCATTAATTGCATCTTCTGAGTATAAAACAAGATGGTGATCTTCATATTTTTCCTTAATATTATTAAGTATTTCGGTGGTTTCTTCCGTTGTTGTCGGATCTATAAGCACTTTTTGAAAACGTCTTTCAAGAGCACCGTCTTTTTCTATGTGTTGACGGTATTCATCTAAGGTAGTAGCTCCAATGCATTGAATATCACCCCTGGCAAGAGCAGGCTTAAACATGTTGGATGCATCAAGTGATCCTGAAGCACCGCCTGCACCAACTATAGTATGTAACTCATCAATAAAAAGAATTACATCAGGAGCTTTTTCCAATTCGTTTAATAAAGCTTTCATGCGTTCTTCAAACTGACCCCTGTATTTAGTGCCGGCAACCAAAGAGGCTATGTCGAGTGTAACAATACGCTTACTAAACAAGGCTCTTGAAACCTTCCTTTCAACAATACGTATGGCCAAACCCTCAGCTATAGCCGACTTGCCCACACCAGGTTCACCAATTAAAACCGGGTTGTTCTTTTTACGCCTGGATAGTATCTGGGCTATTCGCTCCAGTTCACGCTCACGACCCACAACTGGATCAAGACGGTTTTCCTCTGCCGCTTTAGTAATGTCACGACCAAAATTATCCAGAACAGGTGTTTTAGATTTTTCTACATGCTTCTTTAATGGCCCTCCGCCACCACCACCGCCAGTAGGTTCTGACGGCTCATCATCTTCAGCTCCCGGTGATAATTCATCCTTAAAACCATGACGGAAAGTATCCTTAAGATGTGAATTATAGTTGGAAATTTCTTCTTTTATCGATTCATAATCAATACCATACTGACCCAGTGTTTTTGTAACCAGGTTGTCAGTATCTTTAAGTATTGATAGTAATAAATGTTCAGTGCCTATTAAATCACTGTTAAAAAGCTTTGCCTCAAGATATGTGATCTTTAATACCCGTTCAGCTTGCCTTACCAATGGAATATTTTCAATAGTCCGGGTTTTATTTTTTGGTGTGTCAACACGTATAGTTTTCTCAATCGCAGATTTGATTTTTGCCAGATCAACCCCCATGTTGGAGAGAATCTGCACAGCAAAGCCTTCGCCTTCCCTTATTATACCAAGTAATAGATGCTCAACTCCTATGTAGTCATTGCCATTACGCAATGCCTCCTCACGGCTATATGTTATAACATCTTTTACCCTTGGTGAAAATTTAGCTTCCATAATAAAAATTATTCAGTTTAATTATATTTCAAAATTAATAAAAATCGTCTTCAAATTTAACTACAATTATAACTAAATGGGTTAAACTTTTTTAGTTATATTAACAATAATTAACAGCAATTTTTGATAAAAGTTTAATAATTAGAACTTAATATCAAAAATAAATTTTTGTTAAAAAATTAAATTATATTTTTTAGTAAATATAAATAATTGTTGTTTAGTTATTTATTTTTTTAAATATTTTTTACAACTATATCTTTTATTTTGCCTGTTTATAGTTTAATAAAATCAAATGATTAATAAAAAAACAGCTTTGTCGCGGTACTTGTTTCTCAAAAGTTTGTAAAAACTTATTATGAAACCGGCACCAATTTTATTATTTAATTTTCGAAATGTCTTGCTGATATTATTAAATAAGTGAGTTTTAATTTTATTTTATTTATCAAAAAAATTAAATAATTCCCTATTTAAATATACGAAAAGTAAAAATCAAATGTTTTCAACTAAAACTAAAACGCCGCCAAGTTTTATTTATTTTAAAAACAAAATAATGATAAAATTGTATTTTTCTTAAATTATTATAAAAAAAACCATATTTTTGCTCAAAATAAATTATTAAATTAAAAGATAAAAAAATGAAAACTTTAAAATTTATTTGCACAATTGTTGTTGCAGCATTATTTTTTTCTGCATGTGAGAGAGCAGACACTCCTGAACAGGTTGCCGAAGTGTTTTTGAATCATTTGGAAGAAGGAGAGTATGACAAAGCTATAGAATACGGTACTGAAAGCACACATGAGGTTCTTGAGACTCTTAAAGCCTTTGGAGATATGGATGACCAATTTGGTGAGGCCGAAGATTTTGAACCCAGAAAGATTTCTGATGTTAAGTGTGATGTAGATGGAAATATTGCAAGATGCACTTATATGGCTGAAGACGAGGAAGGGGAACTTGATTTGATTAAAGAAGATGGAAAATGGCTGGTTAACATGCAAAAAGAAGCCCCCTTTGATGAATCGTTCTAATATGGATTAAGATTATCTTAAAATCAATAGAACTATTTTGGTTAAATAACTCTATTTTTATTATTTTAAATAATGATTAAATAAGTTAGTAAGGTTTTCTGTGAAAAAAAAATATTTTTTATTACTTATTATTTCATTATTCGTATTAATACTCCTGTTTTCATGTGAGCATGCTCATAAACCAAGAGAACAGGAGTATTTAAATATGGGATATCAGCTGTCTTCAGAAGAAGTTGAAAAAATTCAGGATGGTGATATCATAATGAGACAAGGTTATGGAATTGTAAGTTCCATTATATTAGAAACACTCAAAGAAGATATACCTCTTTCACATATCGGTATAATTGTTGAAAACAGTGAAGGAGAGTATGATGTTATTCATTCCGTCTCGCGTATGATTTCCGATTATGATGGGATTCAGATTGATAACCTAAAAAAATTCATTTCTCATAGCAGGAACAATTCTGTTCTTATAACCCGTTACAAAAATGATGATGGAAGTAAAGCTTCCGGGAGGGAAATAAGTAACAGAGCCAAATATTATTTGGATAAAAAAGTTCCTTTTGACCATTCTTTTGATTTCCAGGATACAACATCATTTTTTTGTTCTGAACTTGTTTGGAGAATATTGATCGACAAATTTGATGATGATATATATGAAAGTTACTCTAAAGGTAGTTTACGTGATAGACTTAAATTTGAGCCTTTTTATGATTTAAATCGTTTTGAGATCATAGTTAACCACCATAATAATTAAAACCTTTAAATTTAACAACTCTATCAGGTATTAATTCTTAGATTTTCACGGTAAATGCAACTTAAAGGGATTTAATTAAAATAGATATTTTCAAGAATGGGAAGAGGTAAAACCTCCTCCCATCTCTTGAAGGTTTTCATTAATTTTACCCCCTA
>PUKZ01000072.1 GCA_003550725.1 Bacteroidales bacterium
ATTATTGCCGCATTTTTTAGCAACAATAACAATTGTTGTATGGGATTTTTATTTTCAATTATAATAGGTTGGTTTTATATGAGAAAAAAGTTTAAAAGGTTTTTTAAAAAACATAACTATTCAACATGGATGAACACCGGAAAGAGCTATATGAAATGGTGCTAAAAAATTTTTAGGGTGTTGCAATGCGGAAAACAGGTGTTTTGCATATCTGCATAGTTAATAATAAGTTAGGTTAGGGTGTTTTTCACTTGATTTGTTTATCAGGTGATGCCGGGAGATTATGTATTGATTATTATGTTAGAAAACAGAACGGATTAAAATATTAAAAGTATTGATTTACAGTAAAGTATATTTTTTTAATGTTGACGTTTTTATTTCCTTATCCATTGCAACGGTAAAGAGAAACAGGTAAATGATAACTGGTCTGGTTTAATTCACTTGTTACTCGTTACAATTATTATTCTTTTTGGTTGTGATATCGCAAAGGCCGGGTTTATATTTTTTGTTCACCTTTAATTGATGAGGGTTTCATTTATTTTGAGTCATAAGACCATTTCATCCATACTGCTCCCCATGTAAAGCCTCCTCCAAAGGCAGTAAGAATAACATTATCTCCTTTTTTCAGTTGGTTTTCATACTCCCACAGGCACAAAGGGATAGTGGCATTAGTAGTATTTCCGTACCTATGTATATTTATCATTATTTGTTTCTTATCAAGCCCCATTCTTTTTCCTACAGCTTCAATTATACGCATGTTAGCTTGGTGCGGTACTAAGAAAGATATGTCATCAGAATCAAGGTTGTTTTTTTTCATTATTTCTACTGAAACATCAGCCATATTGGCAACAGCAAGCTTAAATACTGCTTGCCCTTCCTGGTAAACATAATGTTCGCGTGCGTCAATAGTTTCATATGATGGTGGTTTTACTGAACCGCCGGCTTTCATATGAAGATGAATACGGCCAAACCCATCAGACTGGAAAATATGGTCCATTATGCCCAAATTTTCTTCAGTTGGTTCAAGCAGTGCAGCAGAAGCAGCGTCGCCAAACAATACGCAAGTTTGGCGATCAGTATAATCAATAATTGAAGACATTTTATCGGCACCTACTACAACAACTTTTTTGTATTCTCCTGACTCTATAAATTTTGATGCTGTTACCAGCGAATAAATAAAGCCCGAGCAAGCTGCATTAATATCATAACTGAAAGCTTTTTTGATACCGACTTTATCACTTATAATATTTGCAGTAGCCGGAAACTTCATGTCGGGTGTAACTGTGCAACAAATTAATAAATCAACTTCATCAGGCCCTATACCTCGCTTTTCGAGTAAGCCTTTTACGGCTTTAGCTCCCATATCTGAAGTGCCTTTGCCTTCTTCCCTTAAAATATGACGTTTTTTTATACCTGTTCTTGTTGATATCCACTCCTCAGTGGTTTCAACCATTTTCTCCAACTCACTATTAGTAAGAATGTAATCGGGAAGATGGCTTTCTAATGCGGTTATTGTTGCTTTTATTCTTGACATGACCTTACATCTTTATTTTATTACATACTGACATTTTATATGTTATTTCCCTGTGTATATTTATTAATGAGAGTTTTTATTTTTACATCTATTCTTGCTTTATGTATCTCTTTGGTAAGCAGTATCATGTTTTTTATTGCAAATTTGTTTGAGATACCATGACCAACTATTACAGAGCCATTAACACCTAAAATTGGAGTACCTCCATAATCCTCATAGTTGAAACGGTCAAAATATTCGTCTGTGATACCACGCTTTAACATTAATCTATATATAGCTTCGGCTTCTTTCAAAACAATATTACCGGTAAATCCATCACAAACTATAACATCTGCTTTGTCTTTAAACAAATTACGACTTTCAATATTACCAATAAAATTAAAGTCTTTTGAGTCTTTCATCAATCTGTAAGCAGATTGTGTCAACAAATTACCTTTTTCTTCTTCTTCTCCGATATTTAACAGTGCAACTCTTGGGTTTTTTATATTATATAAGTTTTGAGCATAAATTGAACCCAGCAGCCCGAATTGATATAATACATCAGGTTTGGAATCGGGATTTGTTCCTACATCAATCAAAACACCAACACCACCCTCTTCTTTTGGCAGAATGGATGTTGTTGCAGGTCTTATTATACCCGGAATAGCATTAATACTATAAAGTGCGCCTACAAGCATGGCACCTGTATTACCTGCACTGGCAAAAGCATCAATATTCTGCTTTTTTAGTAAACTAAATCCGGTATTTATACTTGATTTTGGTTTTTGCGTAAAAGCCCTGGTAGGCTGTTCACCCATACGTATAATATCAGGAGCATGAACAATTTCAAACCTTGCCGGCTCAAAATGATTTTCCACCAGTTTTTCTTTAATTATGCTCTCGTTTCCAATCAATACAAGCTGACAATCTTCTTTGCTGATTACTTCTGTGGCTAAAATGGCTCCGTTTATAACAGCATCGGGAGCAAAGTCACCTCCCATAACGTCTATGCCAATTCTCATTATCCCAAATGTTTTGGTGAGTTAATTGGTTTTAATTTATTATAATAATTAAGCAATTTCCGTTTTTTCAATTGCTATTTTACCACGGTAATAACCACACTCAGGACAAACCCTGTGCATCAACTTTCCTGCACCGCAATTTGAACATGTGCCGATAGCAGGTTCTTTAGCCTTGTAATGAGTTCGCCTTTTATCTCTGCGGGTTTTTGATATTTTACTTTTTGGATGTGCCATAACAAATAAATATTATGAATAATAAAATTATGTTAGTTATTTTTTAAATTTCGTAGTGCCTCCCAGTGATCTTTAGCACTTGCTTTTGGAAAACCTTGTTCATCTGTTTCTACAAGAAGTTCATTGAGCTTTTTTAATACAACGGGGTCGCAATTGTCAGCTTTTTGTTTTCCCCCGGGATGCAACCTTCTAACAGGTAAACTTAAATGAACAAATTCATATGCATACTGAGAAACATTAATGTGAGTTTCATTATGCGCGATAACAATAATTTTTTCGCTTTGCTCGTAAGGAGTGTCTCCAAACTTAAAATATAACCGGTCAGAAGATTTTATATCTTGCCAGTAATAATCACAACAGCGATCGCAAATAAGCTTAACCTTACCCTTAATATTGAAATCCAACACCAACATTGAGTTGGATTTCTCCAAAACTAATTCCAGTTTAACATTGGCATACTCGACCTCTGTTTTTTCAAAACATTCGAAAAAATATTCATCAAGATCATAATTATAACAATGCTTGCCCAAGGATAAACCAACAAAAGCTATATTGTATTTTTTTAATGTATCCAAGACTTATAACAGGTATTAAATTTAAGGCTGCAAATATAAAACTTATTATACTAAATAAAAAAAGAAATTAATGTTTTTCAATAAACTACATTCAATTTCTGAATTTGACATTACCAATTAAAAAATTAGAAAAACATTTAACCATACATTTTCCCAGAGATATTCCACACATAAAAAATGGTTAAAGCCTCCCTTAAATTTCCCCTGATAAGCATTTTTAAAGCACGTGAAATAGAATAAAAGCGTTTCATGTTTTTTTTAACTTCTTTTTGCATTTCTACAGGAGTTATATATCGTGAAGGAATAACAGTGTAAAGAAAAGTCCACTTATCCCAGTCGGGTTCACCATTATTTAAAGCGATTAGGTTTGATTTATTTTTTTCCCAGTATGAAGTGCCCGGAACAGGTGTTTCAATTGTCATATCAGCATATTCTACTCCAGCTTCTTTAAGTTTACGAAACTGTTTTCTTATCGATACAGCATCATCGAGTTCAGGTTTTGCCATTCCAAAGGCATAAATAATAATTCCGTGCTTTTTAAGTAAATGAATAGCCTGTTCTGATTCGCCCTTTTTATTTTGTTTATGCATTGCTTCAAGTTTTTCTTCGTCAAAACTTTCTACCCCCAACATTACCGTCTCGATACCTGCTTTCCGCAGCATTTTAACATAACTATTTCCACCTTTTAATATTGCCGGCACCTCATCTTGTATGATAATATTTTTAAACCATTTTCCTTTTTGTTTTTCGGCAATCATAGCCTTGAGAAGCGGTATTCGCTTTGAAGGATGAACGGAGAAATTATCATCAACAACAAATATTCGTTTGTATCCCTCTTTTAAACGTTGCCGTAATTCTTGAATAACCAGATCAACAGAACGCCGGAGTACAACTTTTCCATGTATATTACTTACAGTGCAGAATTCGCAATTTCTCGGACAACCCCTTGTTGTGGAAATGGGAGTCAACATAAAATAATCAAGAAACTTTTTTCTGGAATAATGTATAAGATTTAAATCCGGTACAGGTAAACTATCTATATCTTCCAGGTATGCTCCTTTTAATACTCCCCGAAATTTCCCTTTTACAATATCCTCTATGATATTTTCGGCTCCTTTTTGTACAACTACATCAGCATAACGGGCAAATTTTTCTGCCTGCTCATTTCCAAGCATGTGAGGGCCGCCAACAGCTGTTCTGGCATGGGGATTCTGTATTTTTATTTCTTTCAATAACTCTATTGCTTTATTGGCAGTAGGAGAAATAACAGAAATTCCTATAAAGTCTGATGATAAAATTTCCTTGTTTAACCTGTCATTTCCTTTTTCAAATATATGGCTTCTATCTTCGTCATACACCGTTACATCATATCCCCTCTCTTTTAATATTGTTCCCAGGTATATTACTCCAAGAGGTGCAATACTGAATAACCCATAAGAATTGTACTTCGGCCTTAATGCTATAAGTGAAACTTTCATTATTTATGAGAGGATTTTTAGAATTCATTTATCCTTAACACAAACCTTTTAAAGATAATAAAAAAATTTTTGAAAATCCAATAATTTGATGTTTTCTATTCATGAAGAAATAGTTGATAGCCTTCTTTTGCCTTGGTCCTGAAATCGCTAACTCTAAGTTTATACTATTTTATTTAGCTTTGTTAGATTAAGGGTTTCATCTAAGAAAAAGTAAAATAAAATATTTAACCCTTTTCTTATACTTATACGATTATGTTCTTTTTGAGCAGAGCGATAGCGAAGCAAAATTTTCATTGAGTTTGCCGGTTGGGTTTATTTTTTGATACTATAGATCCATGGAAGCATTTGAGAAATCATTTGACAAAGAAACCGGCATTATTCTTTCGACTGATAGTGAATTATATCAGTATATTAAAATCTTATAATAATAAACCCCGGGATGTTTTTTAAATATCCCGGGGTTTTTGTATGTAGTCATATTATTTACAATTGCTGTTTAAAACAGATCCACACTTCGCTTAATAAATGAGGTAAGCTTTTCTCCTTTAAGCATGTTTTTAGAAAGCATAGCCAGATCAGTCAATTGACTTATGGTATTTTCTTTTTTACTTTCATCGTTTTCATTGACCAATTTAGCTACTACCGGGTGATTGCTGTTAACCACCAAATTGTAATTTTCAGGAAGATTGCCCATATAACCCATACCACCTAATGCCGACATATCTTTCATCCTTCTCATAAACTCCGGCTGTGTTATAGTAACAGGCATATCATCTTCTCCCAGGTTTTCAAATGTTATATTAAATTTTTCTCTTTCTACACAGTTTTCAAAATCTTTTTTGAGTTTTTCTTTGTCTTTATCACTAAGCTTAGATGGTATTTTTTCCTCTTTATTGATTAATTTATCTATTACATCTGCATCAACTCTTGCAAAGGAAGTGTTTTCGAGTTCGCTTTCTAGCATATTTACAAAGTGACTGTCAATAGGCGTATCCATTAATAATACATCATAGCCTTTTTCCTTTGCAGTTTCAATAAAGCCATGTTGTTCTTCCGGATTTGTGCTATATAAATGTACCACTTTCTTGTCTTTGTCGGTCTGATTAGCTTTTATGTGGTTATTGTACTCTTCAAAAGTAAAATACTTTTGGTCAACGTTTTTAAGCAAACAAAACTTTTTGGCACGTTCGCGGAATTTATCATCGCTAATCATTCCGTATTGTATAAAAACCTTTATATCATCCCATTTCTTTTCATAATCTTCACGGTTATTTTTAAACAATTCTTCAAGCTTATCGGCAACCTTTTTGGTAATATGGCCTGAAATTTTTTTCACATTACTGTCGTTTTGCAGAAAGCTTCTGGAAACATTTAGCGGAATATCCGGAGAATCAATTACTCCATGCAATAAGGTCAGAAAATCGGGTACAATACCTTCAATAGAATCTGTTACAAAGACCTGGTTGCAATAAAGTTGTATTTTGTTTTTTTGTACTTCCAGGTTATGCTTTACCTTGTGAAAATATAAAATTCCTGTCAGGTTAAAGGGATAATCAACATTTAGATGTATATGAAACAGGGGCTCTTCAAAAGTTGTGGGGTATAACTCTCTGTAAAACGACTTATAATCTTCTTCTGTGAGATTAGCTGGCTTTTGTGTCCATGCAGGTTTAGTATTATTAATTACCCTGGGCTTTTCAACAGTAACATCCTTTTCTTTACCCTCTTTGTCTTTTTCTTTTTTAGTTTCTTTTTCAGTACCGAAAATTATTTCTATTGGTAAAAATTTACAGTACTTTTTCAAAAGATTCAAAATTTGTTGTTCTTCCAGAAACTCCATTGAGTCATCAGCAATATGGAGGACAACATCGGTTCCCCGTTCTTTTTTTTCAGACTCTGAAATTGAAAATTCAGGTGTACCCTCACACTCCCATTTTACAGGTTTAGCTCCTTCCTTGTACGATAAGGTATGTATTTCAACTTTCTTTGCTACCATGAAAGAAGAATAAAAGCCTAAACCAAAATGACCTATAACACCGCTTTCATCTTTATCCTTATATTTGGCAATCCATTCCTCAGCACTGGAAAAAGCAATATTGTTGATATATTTGTCCAGCTCATCGGATGTCATGCCAATTCCTCTGTCACTTACAGTAAGTGTTTTGGCTTTTGTGTCAAGTTTAACTTCAATAGAAATATTGCCCAGATCATTTTTATATTCTCCTACAGAAGCCAAAGTGTTTATTTTTTGAGTAGCATCTACAGCATTGGAAATGAGCTCACGTAAAAATATCTCCTGGTCAGAATAGAGGAACTTTTTTATTATGGGAAAAATATTCTCGGTTTGTACGTCAATTTTACCTTTTTGCATTTTTGTAAATGTTTTTTGGTTAGTAATAATTTTTTTGAAACTGCATGCTTTTTTACAAGTAGTATGCCATGATATAAAAAAGACATTTTGGCATAAATTTCACCAGATTGCCGGTTCTGAGTAAGTTATTTTAGTGAAAATTTTATGAATGCGGGTTTCAAATTATTAATTACGCCTTATAAAAATGAAGTCTCCACCTTCATCACCTGTTCCTTTTATGTCACCGTACTGAGGTTCAATAGATGTTTGGCTTATAACAATAGGTTTAAAGCTGCTAAACAGTTCTTCAGCCATGATGTAGCTTTTTGTATTTTCCTCAAGTCTGTTTACAAGCTCTCTTAAAAAGATGCTTTGGTCGGGAACTTCCGAAAGGTTTCCGCTTGTCATGGCTTTTCTGCTTGGTCTTTCATAAGCTTTGTCAATTTGCTCGGTAGGTTCGGGGAATGTTATCCTGGTCTGAAATATGCCTCCACTGAAGCAAGCATCAGAGATAAGCAAGGTATGTTTGCTGTTTATTGCGCCGAGATAATCTCTTATTTGACTGTTTGCCATCCAATTGGCAGTACTTTCGATTGATGCATCTTTAAGCAGCCAGTATCCCAGTTTTGTTTCCAGATCAAAAAATCCATGGCCTGCAAAGAATATTAGAAGGTTGTCATTGTTTGTGATCCTTCGGGCAAGCCTGTCAAGCTCATCGATGATATCGGCACGTGTGGCATTTTCCATAAAAATAACATTTTCCCTGTCAAACATATAATTTTCGATAAGGACATTTGCAAGCTTTTTGGCATCACTTACAGGGTTTTCCAAAGGAAGTATGCCGGGGTCTGGGTAATCATTAACTCCCACTATAAATGCATAATAGGTTGGGGGGCGTTTTTTTGATAATATGTCATCAAGTAGTTGTATGTCAGAATAACTATCATGGTAGGGGGAAGCTTTGCAGTTTACTGCAATTTTGTGCTCTATGCTGTTAAATCTTTTGTCAATAGCGCGAACAGTTATTTCGTTAATGCCGGACCGGAGTTTTACATTAGTCTGAAAAGTTCCGTCATCTGATAAGCTGACATTTCTGCCGTTAACGATAATCTGCGATACTCCATTTTCATCTTTGGCAGTTCCTTTTATTAATAAAGTTTTGTCTGAAACATTTAAAACATCATCAGTAAGATCTTCGGGTTTTGGCGAAATAAATTTTACAACAGGTGGAATAGTGTCAATTATTTCTTCAGGCTCAATATTAAAAGAGGCTGTGGTTGTGGTTTCAAAAGAGTGAATGCCCTTTTCATGTATTTCAGTTGCAGGCTTATCAAGAACCGGCAGGTCGCGAAACTGCATGTTGCCTATTTCTAGATCAACTCCATAAGTTATGGTAAGCAATTCTGCACCGACATCCAGCCTCATAACACGGCTTAAATCATCGGGTATTCGGTCAAAATGGAATACGGCAGTAATAGATTCACCTGTTTGTAAAGTCCGTTGCGGAGCAGAATATCGCTCACTTCCAACAACTCCTCCAACTTTACCCCATTGAGCTTCATACTTGCGATTGTTAAAACCTATAATAGATACTAAACGGTTGAAAATTTTTAAATCACGCTCATCGCCTTTATTTGTTATGTTTAATATCAGCTCAATTTGATTGTTTTCAATTCTATGTAAACTTACAAGCTCAAAATTAACTTCACTGAAGTCTTCATCAAGTGTTTGTATAGATTGTGTTTTTCCTCTTAGCTTAAAGGAAACATCACCCTGTAATGCATTTACATCTTCCAAAACATCCCATACAAAAATCTGATTTAAACCTCCGGGCACCTTTGATCCAATATTTCCCCAGGCAGTTTTTATGGGTTGAAAAGTCTGTTCCCCATCCAAAGAATAATAGGGTTGTATATCAAATAATTGGCCTATCTGCTCTCCTTCAATTGAATATACCAGGCTGATATTATCACCCATCTGGCGGGTCTCAAAATTAACAAAATGCTGAGAATGGATACAGATTGTAAATGTGAAAGCCAGGAAAGTTGAAAGCAATGTGGTGTAAAAGTGTTTTCTTTTCATATCTTACTGCATTTATATTTGTTAACAAACCAGATTATTAAATATTTCAAAAAATTATTTTAAACTCCAGCTATATAGCAATTATGTTTGAAGGCTAATTTATTTTTTTATAATACTACTCATATTTTTTGTTAAAAAAGTATATAACAATAATCAAGCCATTGTTATGTTGATAGGTGGTATCTGAACTATATTGTTTTAAGCAGGTTGTTTGCTGAATTATTTGGCAACCTGTTTAGTAAAAAAATAACGGGGTTTTATTTTTTACCTAAAAATCTAAAATAAAAAATAACGGAAGTGAGCTAAAATGCTTATCTTTAAGGCATTAAACAAAATAAACAAAACACTTTAAACTCACTTCCGAGATGAAAGATACAAATAAAAA
>PUKZ01000053.1 GCA_003550725.1 Bacteroidales bacterium
TTATATATAAAAAAGTAGAATTAGTAAGGAAAAACAGGTAAAAATTTCAGTTTTTTCTTTTTAAACATGTAAACAAATTCAATTTTTTTGAAATAAAAATTCAATTTAGAAATTTAGGTACCAACTTGTGTATAGTTAAAGAAATATGGCACAATGGTTGTTAAATATTTAAAGGATGAGTATTTAATGATAAGGTCATTTAACATGTAATTTTTTTATTATAAAACTTTTATCTGCCAAAATTATACGAAAGAGTATGAACTTAGTATTAGAGATTTTACGACTGGTTTCAATAGTATCGAATAACGAGTTAAGAGTAAATTAAGTGAAAACATTAATTTGTGATAATTGAATTAAGCAAGACCCGGTTTTTATCATTTGAGCTTGTTGATAAATAACTTAATGCTAAGGCTTTAAGCAAATATTATGCAGGTAAAAGTTAAATTTATTAAAAAAATAACTAATAAATATAATAATTGTATTATCATAATCTTTTTTAAGCAGGTTATAACCTGATTATTCTGAATGGTGAAAAAAATTAAATAGATAAGTGATTAAAAAAGTGAAGTGATTATTATAAGAAGTATTTATTGAAAATTATTTATAGTTTAATGTAATTTTTTTTTAATTGATAAAAAACAAGGTTTGTTTTTTCTTGATTAAGTCATAAAAAAAATTACTTTTGCAAAAAAAACAAACTCATAGACTATGTATTGGACATTAGAATTGGCTTCAAAGCTTGAAGATGCTCCATGGCCAGCAACCAAGGAGGAGCTGATAGACTACGCACTTAGGTCAGGAGCACCTATGGAAGTTATTGAAAATCTCCAGGAAATTGAAGATGAGGGCGAAGTATATGAGAGTATTGAAGACATATGGCCCGATTATCCCACAAAGGATGACTTTTTCTTTCATGAAGATGAATATTAAAAATTTAAAAGGATCTAAACTTTTTAAAGAGCCGGCCTTGCCGGCTTTTTTAATAAAAAGCTTTAATAGTAAAATATCGTTAATCATATTATTACAAATAATAAACTTTTTGAAATATCTTAGTTAATTAAATTAAGCTCATTATGATGCAATGATAAAATTAAAATTATTAAGGATTGTCATTTTTAGCTTATTTGGATTAATTTTGTTATTTTATTAGATCATATTTGAATTTTGTAATATTTTTTTATAGTTAAAAAGACTAATAATATTTATTTAAATATATAATAATACCCATTATGTTAAAATTATTAAAGCATGTTTTTGGAAATAAGCAAGATCGCGATTTTCGTGAAATACGCGATTTATATGAGAAGATACATGAAGTTTATGAAGATATAAAGGAATTAAGCAACGATGAGCTTCGTGCAAAGACCGGTGAACTTAAAAATACCATTAAGGAATATATACGTGTTGAGGAAGATGCAAAAAAGGATTTGAGAGATTTGGTTGAGGATAATTATGAGATGGATCTTGATGAAAAACGGAAGATCTATGATCAGATCGACGAGCTTGATAAAGTTATTATTACCAAGACAGATGAAGTTCTTGAAAAGATTTTACCCGAAGCTTTTGCATTAATTAAAGAAACTGCCAGGAGATTTAAATATAATGATGAAGTAGTTGTATCGGCAGAAGATTTTGATCGCAACCTTGCTGCAAATCGAAATAATATTGAAATAAAAGGAGATAAGGCTATATATAAAAACCAATGGATGGCAGGTGGTAATATGATCACCTGGGATATGGTTCATTATGATGTTCAGTTAATTGGAGGTATCCATCTTCACAAAGGTAAAATTGCTGAGATGGCCACAGGTGAAGGGAAAACGGTTGTATCTACATTGCCTGTATATCTTAATGCTTTGGCAGGAAAAGGTGTTCATATAGTTACAGTAAACGATTATCTTGCCAAAAGGGATTCTGAGTGGATGGGTATGCTTTTTGAGTTTCATGGATTAAAAGTTGATTGCATTGATAAATATGAACCTAATTCCGAAGAAAGAAAAAATGCTTATTTGGCTGATGTTACTTACGGAACAAACAATGAGTTTGGTTTCGATTATTTGCGTGACAATATGGCACGCAATCCCGAAGATTTGGTACAACGCCCGCATAATTATGTGATTGTTGATGAGGTTGATTCGGTTTTGATTGATGATGCCAGAACACCACTTATCATTTCAGGCCCTACCCCCCAGGGAGAAAAACATGAGTTTCATGATATGAAACCTAAGGTTGAAAAGCTGGTTAATGCACAGCGAAACCTTGTAAATAATCTTTTAGCTGAAGCACGTAAACTCTTGTTACCCAAAGAAGGTGAGCCCGATGAAAAAAAAGGTGGAGAGCTATTGTTCCGTTGCTACAGAGGGCTTCCAAAAAACAAAGCAGTTATTAAACTACTGTCAGAACCGGGTATAAAAACCATCATGCAAAAAACTGAAAACCTGTATATGCAAGAGCAGGGAAAGCATATGCATATCATAGATGATGAATTATACTTTGTTATCGAAGAGAAAAATAATGTAATTGAAATGACTGATAAGGGTATTGACCTTATCACCGGTGACAGCGACGACCCCGGTTTTTTCATCTTGCCCGACATAGGTGCAGAGATGGCAGAACTTGAAAAATCAAACCTTGATTCTCAAAAAAAACTTGAAAAGAAAAACCAAATCCTTAATGACTTTTCTGTTAAATCATCAAGAATACATACTATCAATCAGCTGCTTAAAGCATACACTTTGTTTGAAAAAGACACAGAGTATGTCATAATGGATAATAAAGTGAAAATTGTTGATGAACAGACCGGTCGTATTCTTGAAGGAAGACGCTATTCCGACGGCCTACACCAGGCAATTGAAGCAAAAGAAAATGTAAAGGTTGAAGCAGCAACACAAACATATGCTACAATTACATTACAGAATTACTTTCGGATGTACAATAAACTTGCCGGAATGACAGGTACAGCCGAAACTGAAGCCGGTGAATTTTGGAATATATACAAACTAGATGTTGTGGTTATACCCACCAATAAACCAATTATACGTATTGATAGGGAAGATATGGTTTATAAGACCAAACGTGAAAAATATAATGCTGTTATTGATGAAATATCTGATTTAGTAAATAATGGTAGGCCGGTACTTGTTGGTACAACTTCAGTTGAAATTTCGGAGGTTTTAAGCCGCATGCTTAAGTTGCGGAAAATAAAACACAACATCCTTAATGCAAAACATCACCAAAGAGAAGCCCAGATAGTTGCTGAGGCAGGCCTGGCAGGTAATGTTACTATTGCTACAAATATGGCAGGACGGGGTACTGACATAAAGCTTGGTAATGGTGTTAGAGAAGCAGGAGGGTTGGCAATAGTTGGTACAGAGAGGCATGAGTCACGAAGAGTTGACCGCCAGCTCAGAGGTAGAGCCGGAAGGCAAGGTGACCCGGGTACTTCACAATTTTTTGTTTCTCTTGAAGATGACCTGATGAGAGTTTTCGGATCAGATAGAATATCACGAATAATGGACAGATTAGGTATTGGGGAAGGCGAGGTTATACAACACTCTATGATAACCAAATCAATCGAAAGAGCACAGAAAAAAGTCGAGGAGAATAACTTTGGTATTCGTAAAAAATTACTCGAATATGATGATGTTATGAATGCCCAGCGTGAAGTTATATATACCAAAAGACGTAATGCCTTGTTTGGAGAAAGATTAGCGGTTGACCTTGCAAATATGATGTATGACGTTTCTGAAAACCTTGTTGCCGATTATCAGGATGCTGTCGATTATGAAGGCTTTAAATTTGAACTGATAAGAACATTTGGTTTTGAACCACCTTTTTCGGAAGATGAGTTTATAGAAAATAAACTAAACAACCTCACAGATCAAATTTATGCACTTGCCGAAAAGCAATACAAAAATAAAAGTGAATATATAGGTCAAATGGCTATGCCTGTTGTGAAAGAGGTTTATGAGAATGCAGCTGATAAATATAAAAATATCGCTGTGCCAGTAACAGATGGAGTCAAAACGATGAATGTTTTAGCTAATCTTGAAAAAGCATATGAAACCCAGGGCCAGGAAGTAGCTTTGTCAATAGAAAAAGGGATAACTCTCGCTATAATTGATGATTCATGGAAAGAACACTTAAGGGAGATGGATGACCTTAAACAATCAGTACAGCAGGCTGTTTATGAGCAAAAAGACCCATTACTCATATATAAATTCGAATCTTTTGAGCTTTTCAAACAGATGTTGCTTAAAGTAAATAAGGAGATTATATCTTTTCTTGTTAAGGCCAGACTACCCATTAAAGATCCAAGCCAGGTTACCAACCTTGAAGCTCAACAAAGAACTGATATGAGCAAACTGAAAGCCGGCAGAACCGATTTGGCCGCAGGCAGGTCAGGACCGGGGCAAAAAAAGGCTGAACCGGTGAGAGTTGAAAAGAAAACAGGTCGAAATGAACCTTGTCCATGTGGAAGCGGCAAAAAATTTAAGCATTGCCATGGAAAAGGATAATTCTCGCTTATGCTTTCTCTAAATTATATGGGTTTTTATTAAAACAGGCTTTACTTTGTTTCTTAAGTAATATCAGAACTCCCGATCCTTGTAATGTATTTCGGCAAGTTATGATTTTTATGTCGTAAAAAATTACAAATAGCAAACAAATTCAAATGATTCAATTTAATAAATCCCAAATCAACTATCTTGGTTTGTTTCCTGTTTTCCGCATAACAACACCCTAAAACTTTTTTAGCACCATTTCATATAGCTCTTTCCGGTGTTTATCCATGTTTAATAGTTTTGTTTTAACATGTAAGATTGATTTCGTTTTGCGGCAAATAAGGAGTCCTGAATATATATTTATCACTTATTTATCATTTCAAATTCTATTGTTATTAGAATAAATATTGGTTATCAGGTCTTTATATTCTTTTGAAATATGGGTTCTTCTAACCTTCAGCGTAGCGCTTAACTGGCCATCGCGGATTGACCATTCATGATCTAATAATGCATATTTTTTTATCCTTTCATAATCACCCAATTTTTGATTGTAGTGATTAACTTCATCATCTATCCGCTTTTTGATTATAGGTGATTTGATCATTTCGGTATTGTTGGTGTAATTGACCTCTTTTACATCGCACCACGATTTAAGGTACTCAAAATTAGGAACAATTAATGCAGCGGCAAATTTTTGGTTTGCTCCGATGACCATGATATGATCTATAAAAGGCGATTCTTTAAATTTGTTTTCTATAACCTGGGGTGCTATATATTTGCCGAAAGAGGTTTTAAATATTACCTTCTTCCTGTCAGTTATTTTTAATTGGCCTTCAGGAGTTATGTGCCCAATATCGCCGGTATGAAACCAACCCTCATCATCAAAAACTTCTTTGTTTAATTCAGGGGCTTTGTAATAACCCTGCATAACGTTAGGGCCTTTAACTAATATTTCGCCATCCTCAGCTATTTTTGCTTTTACTCCCCTTAATACAGGTCCAACAGTACCAAACCTGATCCCATTCGGGCTAAAATCGCTAACTGCAATTACAGGCGAGGTCTCTGTGAGTCCATACCCCTCCAGTATTCTCAAGCCTACAGCCCAAAATATCCTGTTGAGCCTCGGCTGTAAAGCTGCACCACCGGAAACAATAATATCAAGGTTTTCACCAAAAGCAGCTTTCCATTTTGAAAATACAAGCTTCCTGGCAACCCTCAGCTTGGTGCCATATATTAGTTCTTTTTCCCTTCCAATCTCATATTTCATCCCTATATTATGTGCCCAGAAAAATAGCTGCCGCTTAATACCTTTTAAGGCACGTCCTTTCGCCATAATTTTATCATAAACCCTCTCCAGTAATCTTGGTACAGTTGTCATAACATCAGGATTGATCTCTTTCAACTGTTCGGCAACGTGAGCAATATTCGAAACATAATACATTGACAGGCCTAAATACAGAAGTGCATAATTCATCATTCTTTCGTAAATATGACAAATGGGCAAAAAGCTTAAAGCCCTGTGCTCAGGGCCGTATGGAGGAATATATGATACTGCTTTGAAATTGCTTACTATGTTATTATGTGTAAGCATTGCCCCCTTTGGAGTTCCTGTAGTGCCACTTGTGTAAATAATGGTAACCAGGTCATCCGGATTAATTGAATCTTTTATTTCTTCCAGCTTCCCGGGTTCAGGGTTCTCTCTACCCAATTCAATAAGTTCATCCAAATGTTGTACACCAAAAAGATCTTTAAAGGTATAAATCGCTTTAAGAGAAGGAACTTTTGGTACTATATGCTTTATTCTTCTGTGCATTTCTTCGCCCGAAACAAATATATATTTTACCTCAGCATGATTAAGTATATATTGGTAATCACTGTCACTTATAGTTGGATAAATAGGAATATGTATAGCACCTGTTTGTTGTATTCCCATGTCAAGAATATTCCATTCGGGCCGGTTAAAAGTAATGGACGCTATTTTGTCGCCTTTCTCAACTCCTATTTTCATCAAACCATAACTGAGATTATTACTTTTCTCAATAAATTCATCAGTTGAATATTTTATCCATTCCCCATCATCTTTGCCAGCAATAGCATCAGGTTTATGCGGGCACAGCTCTTTGTATTTAGGTAGTAAATCAAAAATTCTTGTTACCTCCATATTAAATGAAAATTTTATAAACAATAATTTATATTATCAGTAAAGCAAAACAGTTATACATTCGTTTAAAATAAACGTGCTAAAATAATTAAAAAAACATGTTTTAAAAATTTTTTTGATAAATAATATTTCCTTATCTAAAAAAGGCAGGTAAATTAAGTGTTTTATTTTTTTTGAAAAGTTAATCCGGAAAACCTGATTTGGCCACTTTTATTGTCAAAGTATACAGCTTCACCGGGATAACGGCCAAAGCCTGCCATTGCAGCAGTTGTGTCATTAACTGGTATTAAGATAATACGAATCTCGTTGGTTATCCCGTAAATATCCCTTACAATTTTTCCGGGAAGCATGAAAGCAGCCAGGTTGTTGTTTAATGTATCTATGCGAATAGTTTCATAGTATTCTGTATGACCATCAGGACAAATTTCAGTTAGTTTATATTTGCCGAGAGACTTGATTAAATTCTTTGGTATAGCCTTTATTTCCCGTTTATCCTTACCTATAGGGGTTAAATTATAACCGTTATAATAAAATAGAATTCTGTCATCCCCGGCTTGTTTTACTTTCAAATAAAAACCATCGTAATAGGTAAAAAAGTTGTCATCATAATATATTATTGAGAATTTATTATCATTCACTTTTGCAATAATATCATTTGAGTTTTCCTTTATGGTTATAATATTAGAAGCAGTATAAAAATTTCCTGTTATTTTTTGTTTATCTTCCTTAGCCCAATCTGCTTTTTCAGGAAAAACCGGTTCGGCAGCCCCGGGCTCTTTACCTGTTTTTAAAAAAAGAGCTTTATTTATTATGCTTCTGGCGAGCTGGTCAATTTGTTGGTATGAACCGGCAGTATTGCATAAAACTACAACTCCAATGCCATATTCAGGAGCCATCATTAACATTGAATTGTTGTATATAGCCCCTCCTGCGTGATATACCAGCTTACCTTTAAGAGGATCCGGTATATCTTCAAGGAAAAAAAGCACGCCTGTTTGAATGTCCGTATCCAAGAGTATGTTGCTGTTTTGCTGATAAAACATTTTTTGAATACTCTCAGGGTTTACTATATTATCTGAGTTGCCTATCCCTTTATTCAGAAATAATTCCACAAGATTTAACATTTCAGGTACGTTACTTTTCAAGCCGCCTGCTGCAATGTAATTTATCGGCATTTCTTTATATAAGGAATCTGAAAACATAGTATAAGCACCTGCATTATGCATCCCCGCGTAAATTTTATTTTTAAAGTTGCTTTTGGTCATTTCAAGCGGCTTTAGAATATTAGCGTCTATATAAGAGGCATAATCACGGCCACTCATTCTTTCAATAATATAGCCCAGAAGTTCAACACCGGGATTTGAATAACAATGTCTGTATCCTGCAGGAAGTGGCTGAAAATGATTTTTTAAATAGTTGATAAGATGGTTTTTTTCAGGTGGGCAATAGCCCTGTGCATCTGCAAGATTGTCCCTGGATAAGCCCGAGGTGTGTGTAATAAGATGTCGGATCGTAATATCAGGTGTGTCAGGGTAGGGATAATTCAGAGTAAACTCAGGAATATAATTATTAACTGGAGTATCCAAATCAATCTTATCCTGCTCAATCAGTTGCATTATAGCCAAACCCGTAATAACCTTTGTTATCGAAGCAATGCTGTAAAAAGAACTGTCCATGGCATTACCAAAACCTTCTTTATACCTGTAACCGTCAATATCAATAAACCCGACAGAAATACCCTTCATGTCAAAATCTTCAATATAATTCTCCGCAGTTTGCTCAATAAGCGTTTCAACAGCCGTATAATCAACCTTGTTATGTTTTACTTCACACGAGCAAAAAATAGTTAAAATCATACATGCTGTCAAAACAAATCTTGTAAGTTGTTTTGTTTTCATAGCTTTTTGGTGATAGAAATTTAATAACTGGCTGCTGATCATTGATCTCAGGTTACCGGTAATTAGTTAAAAATTATTGGTTACTAATAACTGTGGCAACAATAACCGATTACTGACTACGTTTCCCTCATTTCCCGGTTAATTTAGATCCCTGGTTTTATTTACTCATTAAACTTCATTACAAAATCCTTGATTTTATCATCATCAATTTTAGAAACACTCTCTTTAATGCCTGAGATTTTCTTAACAATCAGTTTTTGAAAAAAATTCATTTTCTCAAATAAAAATTCACCGCCGATTACCTGCTTGCTTTTTGCATGGTTTCGCAGGGCTTGAGGAAATGCTTTTTCCATTTGTGAATCATATTCCGGTTCGTTCATACCACAATAGAACAACCCAAGGCTTTTTTGAAGCAGCTCTTCTAAATGGTTATTGCAAAAATCTTTAATCTTTTTCTGAATCATTCCGGCATGAATTGAGCCCCCTATTATTACACGATCAAATTTGCTTAGGTCAATGTTTTTATTTTTTTGTATATTAATTACGCTGGTATTTTTTTCACCCAGTAATTGTTGCATTTTATGAGCAACTTTTTCTGTAGTGCCATGGGTTGAAGCTTATATGATAACTGTTTTCATGCTGGCAGATTTTGATTTTTTGTAAATTTTATAAAGCGTAGATTTAAGCTGCAAATGCAACTTTCTTGTTAAACAATAAATTTTCTAATTTTTCTTTAGGTGTTAAATAATCTAATCGCTTTCTTGGTCTGTTATTTAAAAGGGTTTCAACAA
>PUKZ01000144.1 GCA_003550725.1 Bacteroidales bacterium
AATGTATAAAAAAACAACATCGATTAATTACTCTCAAAAACAGATCAAAGCTAAAAGCGACATTGCAAATATTTTAGCCCTTGATGCGTAGTTTTGTGGTGGCGTAACCACAGCCTTGAATCTTGTCCCGTCCATTCGGGATTTTGCAACTTTTTTTCAAGAAAAAAGTTTAAAAGGTTTTAATAAAACTTCAATTTACACCAAGTTATCTCTAACGCTATTTTTCAAACAAATTCCAGAGCACATCATCGGGTAGCGGGGCAACAATATTTATTCTTGTCTTCTTAACCGGATGTAAAAAGCTCAGTTGGCGGGCGTGAAGGTGGATGCTCGCATTTTTATTTGAGCGGTCAAACCCATATTTCAAATCACCTTTTATAGGGCAACCTATTGCTGATAACTGCGCCCTGACCTGATGATGACGTCCGGTGATAAGATCAGCTTCAAGCAGGTAATAATTTTGGCTTTCGTCTAACACTTTATATGATAGTTCTGCTTTTTTGCTGCCTTCAGTTCCGTTTTTAACAACATATGACTTATTTTGTTTTTCATTTTTTTTGAGAAAGTGTATTAATTTGCCATTTTTATAAGGAGGTTTGTTTTTTACGACAGCCCAATACTTTTTTTGCATTTCGCGTTTTTGAAGCATTTCATTAAGCCTTCCAAGAGCTTTTGAAGTACGGGCAAAAATAACAGCTCCGCTCACAGGACGGTCAAGTCGGTGTACAACGCCAAGAAAAACGTTACCGGGTTTATTGTACTTATCTGCTATATATTTTCTGGCCAGGTCACTTAAGGGTGTATCTCCGGTTTTATCGCCCTGAACGATCTCAGAGGGTAATTTATTTACCACTATCAAATGATTATCTTCATATAATATCCGGGAAGCTATTGATATGGGTAATTTCATTAAATGTTGCAGTTATAACTTCTTTTTTAAGTTCTCGCAAGCTAAAGGTTACAAAGATCAGAATTATTTTTTTAGCCTTTTACATTTCAATTATCTCACAAACTTTTCTTAATATTGCTCATTTTCACCCGGGAATTTAACATCTTTAACATCACTAATGTATCTTTCAACAGCTATTTTTATTTCATCATTTAGGTTGTGGTAGCGTCGCAGGAACCTGGGAGAAAATTCCTGTGTTATACCAAGCATGTCGTGCAAGACGAGCACTTGCCCATCAACTTTACTGCCGGCGCCAATTCCAATAACGGGGATTTTTATAGACTTAGCAACATTTTCTGCCAATTTGGCCGGTATCTTTTCAAGAACTAATGAAAAACAGCCTGTATCAGATAGCAGATGTGCATCAGAAATAAGCTTGTCTGCTTCTTCTGACTCAGTAGCTCTAACCTTATAGGTTCCAAATTTATGTATTGACTGCGGGGTTAGCCCTAAGTGGCCCATAACCGGTATCCCTGCCGAGAGGATGCGTGTTATAGACTCAACTATTTCACTACCACCTTCAAGTTTTACTGCATCAGCTGCCGACTCTTTCATAATCCTGATTGCAGAATTTAAAGCTTCTATTGAATTCCCCTGGTATGTACCAAAAGGAAGGTCAACTACAACAAGAGCTCTTTCAACACCACGTTTTACAGAACTTGCATGATAGATCATATCATTAAGGGTGATGGGTAATGTAGTTTTATGTCCTGCCATAACATTTGAAGCCGAGTCGCCAACCAGTATAACATCTATACCTGTACAATCCAGTATTTTGGCCATAGAAAAGTCATAAGCAGTAAGCATAGAAATCTTTTCTCCACGAAGCTTCATCTCATTAAGTACATGAGTAGTGACCTTGGTAACTTTTGGTGCTTTCATGATTATCTTGTTTTTTGTAAAAATAAAGCTTAAAAAAATTCAATAAATTAATCAGCTCACAAAGGTATTGATAAAATTATTAAAAATTCAACTAATTACAATAATAGGGTTTTTTGCTATTTTTGTGGTCGGATATTAATTTGCAAACATTAATTTATAAATTTATATTTTTGTAATAACTATAAACCCTTCAATGGCTACAGAAAACCCCACCGAAAAAGATATTGCCGGATTATTCAAAAAATTTAAAGGCAAAGATCCCGATGCAATAATTGAATTGCCTCCTTCGGGTTCTGAAAGAAAATACTACCGAATATATTATAATAATGGAACTGTAATAGGCGCCTTTAATCCAAATATTGCAGAAAACAAAGCTTTCATTGAACTTACCCGCCACTTTACCGGTTATGGATTACCTGTTCCATCGGTACTTGCTACAAATAAACCACCAAACTATTATTTAATTGAAGATTTGGGCGATAAAACACTTTTTTCGCTGCTGCCACATAAATTACAGCAGGCAGAATTTTCTAAATATGTAATCGATATATACAAAAAAGCCCTCGAATGGCTTCCAAAAATGCAGGTTGAAGCGGGCAAAGGCCTTAATTACGATGTATGCTATCCAAGGCAAGCTTTTGACAGGCAATCGATGTTTTGGGATTTGAACTACTTCAAATACTTTTTTCTGAAACTTGGTGGAATTCATTTCGATGAGCAAAAACTTGAAGACGATTTCAACAATCTGGTTGCCATGCTATGCGAAGCACCTGCTGATTATTTTATGTTCAGGGATTTTCAGTCCAGAAACATCATGATAGTTAACGATGAGCCCTGGTTCATAGACTATCAAGGTGGCAGAAGGGGCCCTCTGCAATATGACCTGGCTTCGTTATTATTTGATGCAAAAGCAAACGTGCCATACCGACTCAGGGAAGAACTGCTGAAATATTACCTTGAGCAACTGCGTAGTTATATTGATATCGAATATGACCGTTTCATTGAACACTATTATGGATTTGCACTGATCAGAATCTTACAGGCAATGGGTGCTTATGGATATAGGGGATTTCATGAAAAAAAGCCGCTATTTTTGAAAAGCATTTCCTATGCACAGAATAATCTTGCCTGGTTAATTGACCAAAAAAAGTTTCCTGAAAACATTCCTCAATTAAAAAATATTGCAGAGCAGATAATAAATAGCGCAAAGTTTGAAAAGTTCAGGCAAGCTGATCAACAACATTCAGGACTAAAAATAGCGATCCATTCTTTTTCATATAAAAGAGGAATTCCTGTTGATTTAAGTGGTAATGGCGGAGGATTTGTTTTTGACTGCAGGGCTTTGCCAAATCCGGGAAGGCTGGAGAAGTTCAAAAGCAAATCGGGAAGGGATAGAGCCGTTATCGAATATCTTGAAGAAAAGCCGGAAGTTACCGGTTTTATGGATACAACATCGAAACTTGTAATAGCATCAGCAAAAAATTATATTGAAAGAGGCTTTACAAACCTGATGGTTTGTTATGGCTGCACAGGAGGTCAGCACAGATCAGTATATTGCGCTGAAAGCTTAGCAAGCATTATCACAAAAAAGCTCAATGTAATAGTTGATCTCAAACACGAAGAGAATGTTAACCATCATGAATAATCAAAAAAGTAAAATAAAATTCTTTGTTAGCTTACCATTTTTTTGGCAGTCCATAATCTTTTTCAGACAAGTGCTGCAGAATTTCATTCCTTAGCCTGGAGATGTTAATTATTCCGGGATTATCAGTAGCAGGCGACCTATAGTCGCTAAAATATTTTTTATATAATAAGTTGCTCTCACCAACAGGATTGTCATAACCTGTATCAATAAGCACATTTGATTCTTTGTCCCATATAAAGATATCAACAAGCCTGTTAACAGAATTGTCATAACCCGCAACATAGGCAAAAACAATATTACCATTATCCTCTATGAACCGGGCATAGCTGACACTAATAGCTGGCTTAAAGTCTTTTCGCAAAACCGAAAGCTTATCCAGCTCATTTGACTCCGGCTCAAACCGGTAGAGATATATCTCCCTGAAATGTACTCTCTTTCGCCCTTCAACAGGCATTATAAACCAAAATGACCTGCCTCTTTGCCAAACATCGTAATCCAGCAAAAAGTAAATATAACCATCATTATAAAAACCCGGTGAATAATTCTTAGAATATACAACCGGCCGGTTTGAGTTACAGGAAAAAACCCCGGTTATTATTAAAATCAATACGATGTTTACCGAAATAATTTTCATGGTTTTATGATACTTAGATATCTATGGTAAATACAACTTAAATGATTTTAAGTAAAACAATGAAACCCTCATCTACCAAAGGTTAAAAGAAAATTATAAACTTAGCGCCGGCGATCTCACGATATAATAGTAGCAAGTGACACCGGTTTTTTGGGATTACACGTTACTAAAATTTTAAATATCTAATCATTAAGATGCAAGTCATTGTAAAAACAGATTATTGGCCTAAGTTTTTTCAGATTAAACAGTTAACCTCTTAAACATTCAAGAATAATGAAATCATTATATCTTAATCAGCTTTTTGGTAGTAGATTTATTATTAGATCTTCCAACAATAATATAAGTTCCGTTAACATATCCTGCAACATCTAAATTAGTAATAGTTTCAGGGTTATTGATTGACTTAATTAAAAGTCCTGATTCATTAAAAATCAATATTTCATTTAATTTATCAATTGATTCTATGGTCACATAAGTTGAGGCAGGATTAGGGTATATATGTATTAATTGATTTTTATCTGAAATAAAGCTTTCTTCAACCACGTTATGCATGCTAACATAAATATCAACCACATTTGGTTTAGACAAGCTATAACCGTCAAAAACACAATATTTTAATGAGTCTTTACCAAAAAAGCCTTCATTTGGTTTATAAGTAAAAGACCCGTCATTAAAAATCTGAATATTTCCATGAGCAGGTGGTTCGGTCATCAGTGGTATCATTAAATCTCCATCGAGGTCAAAATCATTTTTTAGTAAGCCATCCTGAGCACTTACAGTTACCGGAAACACTTCATTTTCAAACAAGAAGCTATCTCTTACGGCTATTGCCGGGGTATTAAATTCATGCAACCGGTCTTTCATAACCCAGTATGAGGTTTTCTTAGTCTCTTCAAGGGTTTCCTTGTCTATATCATCCCATTTATCCCAGGCGTAACGTTGATCTGCAACAAACCATTCAGAGTTATAATAAACTGCAATATCAAAGCCATCTGAAATAGTATCTTCGGTTTCGGGTGTATTTTTATCGTCATGTAAAACCCGGCGTTTGTCGGGTGCAACAACGTTAAGTAGTGACCACGGGATTTTTATTTCCAGTTTATCGTCATGTATAGTAACTGCATCTTTTGACGATGGATTTTGGAAGCCGTAATTAACCTGTAGTTTTCCAATATACTGAACATCTGAGTGATTGTAGTTGTTTTTCCAGCGTACAATATACCAGGGTGCTCCATCGCTTGGTATTGATTTAAATTTTTGTTCGGGGCCTGTAATACCGTGCCATATTCCATATATATCATAAGCTTCTGTAACATAGAGTTCGGCAGAATAATTTGTAATATGCAACATAAATTCTGCACGGGTAGGTATTTCAGCTCCGCAGGGCAACAGTGACTCTCCGAGATCTTCAGCATAAGTATCAAATGTAATCCATAATTCATCAGGAATATCGAGCGGATTTTTTAGCCCTACTTTTAATTCAAAAAAAGCATAATTTGCATCAGCTTTTATTTCAGTAATGGCTGATGTTTCTTCAAACTCTTTCAGGGTTATCATGTCTTGAGATTGCTCAAACTTAATAAGGCCGAAGTTTTGCTCAGCTGCTGCTATGTTATGCCATAGCACCCTGCTTTCGGGCGTATAATCGATTGGATCGGTTATCCATGTGCGTTTAAACCACTCATCAATCCAGGCAAATTGAATACCTCCGCCGCATTGGCTGTCTCGAATGGTATTCAGCATACGTATATTAGTTTCACCCTGGTTTAATTCATCAAACCCACCATGATTCATGCCTGAAGTAGCATAATGAGCTATTCCCCAGCTGGATGGCACACCATATTCAGCAATAATAAGCGGAAAATCATTGTAATGCGATTTCAGCTCGGTTAAATAACCTAAATAGCTGTTAGGACCATAATTATCATAATATTCAAGATAGCATGATTGTTGACTGATAAAATCGGGATAATAAGGGTATGCATGATAACTTATAAACAGCCCGGCCGGGGCATTTGTTAATTCGATCTTCGAAAAATCCACAGAAGCAGTATCTTCCCATGGATTTGGTTCTTCAGGATGTGTAAGAGGATCTAATGTAGGCCAGCTTGAAACACTGACAGGCCGTTGTGTGCTATAATTCAAAAATTCGTGATTAACAAGATGGTCAAGTTTTGAAGTGAACCAAATCTCCGATGCACTTGCATCATATATGGAAAAATGTTCACCCTCAAAATCGTGATCTCCCGGATGATTCTTATCTGTTGTGAGAATCTCATGAGGATATACTTCCCTGCCGATAATGTATCCCATACACCATCTTGAAACATCGTGTGTGTATTCCCCATAGGCCTTACCCTGCCTGGGTGGAATGGTTCTGTTGCCATGCACACAATCGACATTTTCCTCTATCTCAATTTGAAAAGTATCAGTCATAAAATATAAATCATTATAATAACCGGGTAATTCTTCATTGAGCCATACACCCTGGAAAAATAATAACGGGCTTTGAGGGTTTGCAAGATTAAAAGAATCCAAAGCCTCATAAAAACGAGGAAAATGTAATGTGTAAAGCCTTATGTTATTAAAACCTGCATCTTTTATTTCTTCAAACCATTTTACATATTGCTCTTTTGTTGCAGCAAGTTCTCCCGGAAAAGTTCCAGGAACAGAAACTCCTAAATTAACACCCTTTAAAAATATCGGTATATATTCGCTGCCATTCCAAATGTTAAGATGTGTTGTATCAGTTGTATAAGGTATCGGATGGTCGTAAAAATTTTGAGCATGCAAAAACTGAAAAAACAATACGAAAAGCAAAAATAGTAATACCTTTTTCATAATTATTAACTTAAATTCAGATGGTTAATAACCCTATACCTGTATTCTTTATCAGATTGCATTATATGGCTAATAAACCACTTTTTTATAAAAACAGTTATTTTATCAAATAATAAAGGGTTCATGTAATTAAACTCCTGCCTCATTTCTTTTATCCTTTTTATAAAAATATCATGTTGTTTCCTGTGATTCTCAAGGTCTTCATAGCCGGCCTCCTCCATTAGTTTTTCTTCAACTTCAAAATGATATTGAAGGTATTCTTCAAGCTGTCTGATTATAGTTTCAAGCTTATTGTAATCTTTAACATCAAACCCTTTATTAGCTTCATCAAATAATCGAAAAAAATCCTTATGCTGCTGATCGATTTCGGGTATATTCAACAAATATCTATTACTCCAGTCACTTCCCATAATTTATATATTAATTTCAAGTTTAATTTTATAAAAAAGATGTTTTTACTCAATTCTTAAATAATTAATAATTGCATTCTTGCATTGCTGGTCGTACAATATGATATGGCTGATGAACCACTTTTTGACGAAAACATTGATTTTATCAAATAATAATGGATTCATATAATTAAACTCAAGCCTCATTTCTTTTATCCTTTTAATAAAATATCGGTGTTGTTTTTTGTGATTTTCAATATCATCAAAACCGGCCTTCTGCATTAATTCTTCTTCCAACGACAAATGATATTTTATATAATCTTCTAAATCGCTGATTATTGTTTCAAGATGCTTTGAGTCATTCTTTTTGAATCTTTCGGGAACTTTGTCAAACAATTTAAACAGTTCGAATAATTTGTAATGCCTATCGTCAATTTTAGGGATATTTAATAAAAGTTTTTTGTTATTATCCATAAATTTTGTTTAGAAAGTTTAAAATAGAGCTTTAAGCCCGGCAAAAATACATAAATATGAGGTAAAGATATTAATTAATTGTTTATTTATATCATTAATTTAAATACTTTTGAGTTCAGGAACATATACTGCATTATAATCTCCGGCCTTATATATCTGTCAATTGCTTAATTTACCTGATTTTTGAATCAAATGCAGTACGTGTCATAACACCCCAATTATTTTTATGTCTTTTTATAAAGAAGTCATAATTACCTTTTAGGTTGAAAAATACATTCATTGGGTGAAAAACAACCAATTCGATCATAGCAATAAGTATGATTTTAAAAAGAAACCTATATCCCTTATACTTGTTGAATAGGTAGGTTTCATAAAATACTGCAAATGATGAAAAGAATACTGAAAAAGAAAAAACCAGTAGTAAAACCAATAAGAATATATTATAGTTTACCATTCCCAGTATCAATGCAATTGTAAAATACAATATTCCGATAGTTTCCAAAATTGGTGCAAACCATTCAAACAAAACCCAGTAGGGGAAGCTGATTAATCCGATTCGCCCATACTTTGGGTTCAAATACATATCTTTATGTTTGAGAATTGTTTCTATTGACCCTCTTGCCCACCTGTTTCTTTGTCTTGAAAGTACTTTTAAACTTGACGGCACTTCAGTCCAGCATAATGGATCGGGTATAAAAGCAACTTTATATTTCCTTTTTACTTTATGCATATATTTCCGCATACGCACAACAAGCTCAAAGTCTTCACCTACAGTATTTGTATCATACCCATTTACGGCGATTGCAATTCTCTTGTCAAACAAGCCGAATGCACCGGAAATTATCAATAAGCCATTAATCTTACTCCAGGCCATTCGCCCTAAGGTAAATGCCCTGAAGTATTCGAGCACCTGGAATTTTGCCCATAAATTTTTAGGATATTTAACTTCAACCATTTGTCCGTTTTCTATCTTGCACGAATTTGCGATACGAACAACACCTCCTGAAGCAATAACCTTTTTTTTGCTGTCTTGTTCCAAAAAAGGTTTTACCATCCGCAAAATGCTATCTGACTCTATAATACAGTCAACATCAATAGCCAAAAATAATTCCGAACGTGAAATATTAATACCTGCATTAAGGGCATCAGCTTTACCCCCATTTTCCTTATCAACTAAAATAAGATTTGAGTATGCATGATTTAAAGATTTGTAAACACCCCTTATTTTTTTTGTTTTAATTGGCTCATTAAATGCATAATTAACTTTTACCATCTCATAACTCTCAATCACTTTTTCAAGGCTGCTATCGTTGCTGCCATCATTTACAATAATAAATTCAATCTTAGGATATTTAAGTGCGAGCAAACTGCGTATATTTTCCACCAAATTATCTTCTTCATTATAAGCCGGGGCAATAACTGAAATTGAAGGCAATATTTTATAACTCCTTATAGTGTCAAATCTGAAATGTTTGTTCTTTTTAACATATGATGCCAGTTCTGAGGTCGAAAATACAGCAACTAGTATATATGTTAAAAAAAGAAATGCAGCATAAATAATAAAAATATTATTAAAAATATCGAAAAATAAACTTAGTAGCTTCATAATTATTTTAAATTATATTTATATCAGACACTTCTTTAAAAGCCTTTAATACATCAGGATCATTTGAATTCCTATATTCAGCAAACTCGCTAAAATTATTATTGAACAATACTTTCAGAGCCTCAACCTTATTAATAAGTGTTTGATTTTCTATTGCATTTTTTAATATATCTAAAAAATTACCATCTCTTATTGAATGCATCCTTTTAAGAATGAGATGCTTTACATCATCGGGTTGTTCATCAAAACGTTCCAAAATAACTTTTACAGACTGTTTCTCGGGTAAAAGGTCAAATAAGCAGTCCCATGCAATCAGTTTTAACATATTATCATTGCTTTCAAGATGTTTATGTAAAAATATCAGATGGGCGTATTCTGTTTTTTCCCGGCATTTTATAAGCATTAATCCTATTATTGCTTTATATACACGAGGTGAAGCAACAAGCGCAGGGTAATTGATGTACATTTTAAAGTTCTTCAAAACAGCATTTATCACAACATTAATATCAAGCAATGATAAACGGTGTTGTTCTCCTATAAATGAAATAAGGTTAGCATCTTTATCCATCAATCTTATAAGTGAGGCAAAAGCCTCTGTACGAATTGCATGATTCTTGCTATTTGAGTAATATAAAATCCTGTTTTCAAAATCATTTATACGAAGATATGATAGCATCTTCATTGCTATGATCCTTTCATCCGGATTGTCGCTATAAAGAAATACTTTTTGTTTATAATAAATTCCGGTTTCTTTAAGCAGAGTCTTAAATTTATGGCTGAGGTCTATTGTAAGTGTTTCCTGTATTTTAGTGTAAACACTAAACAGTGACTCAATCTGTAAGTGGTTTTTTGTGATTCGTTTAATTGACTTAATAAATTTAGCTTTATTATGCTCTTCATTATACCTGTCGGTTAACAAGTAATCTGTTAATCTTTCAGCAAATATTTTATCATACCGTGATTTTAAATTCAAGGCTCTTTCGCGCCTATAACTAAAATAAAGACTAAGAAAAAAAAGTATAAAAACATTAATAAATGATATGATACTAAAATATAAAACCAGATAAAGCCATAATTGCAAATTTTTTATATAGTCATAAAAAGGATTATATATAACCATATTTAAAAACTCCACTTCAGGCTGGTAAAAAAAATAAACCATGAATAGAGCCAATAAAGCCAATATTATATAAACGCTTAATTTAAATATTTTCTTTATATATAATAGAGCAATCATACTTTTTACTTCTAAAATCTTTGTTTATATATTATTTCAATAAGATATCTGTGCCTATAATTATCTGGAATATATTCTTCGTAAGCATAACCGGCTGATAATTTCAATTCATTATATTTTCCAATAATCATATTTCTTTCAAGCTTAAATTGGTAGGTGTTCAGCCTTAATTTTTCAAGTGATGGATCAATAGCATGTCTTTCATCGGGCGAGTTGCCATATGCCAATTCCAGGCCCCAATAATTTAAAGGGCTATCTCCAAAGAGCCTATAGTTTAAAACCGTTGAAAGCGTATTACCCATTTCACTAATAACATAATAAGGCCTGAATGCAAGCCACGACCTTGAAAAATAATATCCCAAATGACCGGTGGCTATATAAACATGATCTTGTTCTGCATTAAAGTAACGACCTCCCAAACTCCCCTCCATACTGTCAAACAAAGGCAGGTAATACTCAATCCCCGCCCTGTGGCTGGGGAAAAGTTCATCCCTAATACTAATTCCGTAATTAGTATACAAATAATGGCCATTTTCGAAAATGTGGTAATAATCGGCTTCTGCCATCAGATCGTAGGTATTAAAACGATAGGCATAATTTAAACGCGGAATTAAAGTATGCTTGCCAATTTTGAAACCATAGTCGAAATAAACCCAATGATGAGGCTCAGGATCATTGCCTTCAAAAAAATCTGCTGAATAAAAAACAGTTGCAATATTTTGCCTGTCAAGTATAAGTATATCTTTATATATTGACTTTATTTCAGTTGAATCTAATAAGGAAATATTGTTTTCAATGTAATCTATGCCTTTAGAGTACTCACCCAGACCCTTGTATGCAAGTATACTTTTGAGGTCAAGATTATAACTGTCCGGATAATTATTATCCCTGGCAACAGATATTGTGCTAAGTAATTCTTTGTAATCACCTTTCCATAACAATATGTTGAGCCAACTATCATATAGTTCCTTATAAGCAGGATTCACCTCATAGGCTTTGTCTATATAATCGAGGGCTTCAGAGTATTCACCCTGCCAGGCATAAACATTAGCAATAAAAACCATTACATCATAACGGCAGCTATCAGCTTCAAGAATTTTTTTACAATTCTCTATAGCTTCATTGTAGTTTTGTAATTGAGATTGCTCTATGGCAGCATTAAACAAAGAATCAACATTATCCTGGCTAAAAGCATTAAATGTAAAACAATTAATAATAACAATAATAATAACAAATATTTTTTTGACCATTAACATATTGTTTTGTTATTTAAAATATAAAAAGCATTTTTAATTTGTTTCATTTTTGCTGTTTGGTTGTATGTTTATTATTTCATTTACTGTATTAACAATGTGTTGAGTTATTTTCATCGGATCAAAAGGTTTATTAAAAAAGAAATTTGCCCCCCGGTATAATGCCTTTTTTTCTTCTTCGTATTCGGCATAACTGAAATAATAAATCGGACAGGTTATTCTTTTTTCCAACCGCAATAAATTTACAACTTCGTGAGTTGCAGAACCAGTTATTATATCGTCTAAAATAATCAAATCTACTTTTGCTCCGGGCTCTATAGACTTTACTTTCAAGAAAGAATTATAATTAAAAATCAAAGGTGACCTCAGATTTAATTTCAATAGCTTGTTTAACAAAGCCTTAAAAACAACATCTTCTGAAATTAAAAATATTTTAATTTGTTTATTCATTGCAGTTTTTTGATAAATCTTAAAATGTCATCATTATTAAAAATATATGATATTTAATTATATATATTTTTAAGTTTTTCATGATAGGGTAATATTCATTTTATAACTAATTAAGGTTTATATCGAAATCGTTAATGATTATTTCCTATATTTATATATTCTCCTAAAATTCTGTAAATTACAAATGTTTTAGTCGGTCAAAAAAAATAATTTGTCGCAAAGATAATCAATATTAACTAAGCAAATAACCTATTTTTTTATTAATTAAATGTTAAAAATCTTTTTTGATTAACTTAGGTAAAAAATCCCATTTCAGGCGAGTTATTAGCTTATAATATTACAGGATTTTCTTTTGACGGGTTACTTTTCAAACTTTAGATTTATTTTGCAAATTTTTCAATGAAATAAACTTCTTTTTTTTCATAATCATAAAGATTGCAATTTTTTATATATATCTTAGTCCTGTGCTCTACCTTGAAAAATTTAAAATAACATCAACTTAAGCTCACAAACTATAAACTACTCATTATGAAAGCAATGGTTTTTGCAGCAGGCTTAGGAAGCAGGTTAAAACCCTTGACCGAAAAAAAGCCCAAAGCTTTGATTGAAGTTGCCGGGAAGCCTATTCTGTATTGGGTTATTAAAAAGCTGGTTAATTATGATTTCACCAGCATTGTTATCAATGTACATCATCATGCCGGCATACTTAAGGAGGCAATTAAAAGCCTGCCTTTTAAAGCCGAATTTATTATTTCAAACGAAGAAGATTGTTTGCTTGATACCGGGGGCGGATTACTTAAAGCAAAACAATGGCTTGACGGATGTGAACCTTTCCTTGTTCATAATGTAGATATTATGAGCAATATAAACCTTCATGAATTATATTCAAATCATTTAAAAAACGGGGGTATAGCGACACTTGCCACTTCAAAAAGAAACTCGGAGAGATATTTTTTATGGGAAGAAAACAAGCTTGCAGGCTGGGAAAACACTATTACAAAAGAAAAAGTTATAGTAAAAAATATAAAAGGTACTCTAAAAAGAAAAGCTTTTAGCGGAATACATGTTATTAATCCTGAAATTTTTGAAAATATTGAAGATGCCGGCAAATTTTCACTAAAAAAAGTTTATCTTGACCTTGCAGACAAAAAAAATATTTTTTCCTATGACCATGATCATAAATACTGGTTTGACCTTGGTACAACTGAAAAAATAAAGAAGGCTGAAAAAATAATAAATACAGATACTAACATATTTATTAAATAAAAAAATGACTCCATTTTTAGAAAAAGTTGCCAAACATTATTTATCTGAAGACAATTTGGAAGAAGGCAATATTTGTATTGTAACACCCAACCGGCGTGCGGCTTTATTTATTCGGGAATATATCAGCAAAAAAATAACGGATACAATGTGGGCACCTGATATTTTGAGCCTTGAGGAGTTTATAAACAAATTATCAGGTTTGAAAATAGTTGACAATATTACACTGCTTATGGAGTTTCACAGAGCCATAAAAACAGACGAAACGAACAAACCGGAAAATGATATAAACACCGGTAATAATAAAGAATTGGAAGAAATACTCAGCTGGGCACCTGCACTGTTAAACGATTTTGATGAAATTGACAGTAACCTTGAAAACCCTGACATACTCTTTGAAAACCTTACTGATGTAAAAAAAATTGAAGCCTGGTCGCCGGATCAGCAAATAACCCCTTTTCAGGAGAAATATATACAATTTTTCAAAAGTATCCCCCGCTACCACAAAATATATAAAAAAAATCTTTTATCTCATCACATAGCTTATCAAGGTTTATCGCACCGTATTGTTGCTTCAAATATTGAAAATATCATAAAGAATTTTCCGTGGCAAAAAGTAATTTTTGCCGGGCTTAATGCTTTAAATCAAGCCGAAGAAAAAATAATATCAACACTGATTAATAATAATAAAGCTGCAATCATATGGGATGCCGATGAATATTATGTTTCGTCAAACACAAAGGGCATTAAACATGAAGCCGGCATGTTCATAAGGAAATACCTCAAAAAATGGCATCTTAATACGCTAAATAATGCAAAAACATATTTCAAGGACACCAAGAAGAATATAAATATTTTAGGCATAGCCAAAAACATAAACCAGGTGCAGTTAGCAGGCAATATACTTTTGTCTGAGATACCAAAAGAAGAGCATGAAAACACTGCAATAGTGCTTGCTGATGAAACATTAATGGCGCCAATGTTAAATGCTTTACCACCAGTTATTGATAAAGTAAACGTAACAATGGGCTATCCGCTTTCAGAAACAGGGTTTTATTCGTTTGCCGAAAGTGTTTTTTATATGCATATAAAAGCAAAACAAAGAATATCAGATGCCATAGAAACAGGATCAATGTTTTATTACAAGGACATTTTAAAAATCCTTAAACATCCATACAGCAGTAAATTACTTGCTGATGATGAAGGAAGAAATATTGCCGAGTTGATATCAAATAAAATAAACAAATCAAACCGTAGCTTTTATAACTTAAAAAACTTAAATGAAATTGCAGGAGGTAAAGAATTAATCATACTGGAAAAATTGTTTTGCAACTGGGGTAATTCACCGGCAAAAGCAATGGATTTTTTTAAACTGGCACTACAAAATTTTGATACAAAATATCTTAAATCAAATGAGAAAGAAAATGGTAAATACTCCATTGATATAGCAGCCTTTAATCAGTTCAGTTTTTTGCTGAATCGTTTTGAATATTACTTTAGCAAGTACAATCAGCCCGATACTTTAGAAAGCTTTAAGCTTATATTCCAAAACCTTGTATCAGGGCTAAAAATACCATTTTCAGGCGAACCACTTGAAGGTTTGCAAATTATGGGTATGCTTGAGACGCGCAACCTGGATTTCAAGAATGTGATCATTTTTCCGGTTAATGAATCAATACTGCCTAAAGGAAAATTATATAATTCTTTCATACCTTACGATGTAAAAGTCAAGTATGGGCTAAACACTCACAAAGAACGTGATGCTATATATGCTTATCATTTTTACCGTTTATTGCAACAAGCCGAAAATGTCTATATTATATACAATACCCAAACCGGTGATACGGGCGGAGGTGAAAAAAGCCGTTTCATATCCCAAATTGAGCATGAACTAAAAGAATATAATCCGGATATAAATATTAATCATGAGATTATACCGGTTATGATGAATTTGGGAAGCTCATCAAAGATTTTAAATATTGAAAAAACACCGGATATAATGAAAAAAATTTGCCGGATGGGAGAAACAGGATATTCACCTTCATCGCTTAGCATATATCTTAAATGCAGCCTGCAGTTTTATTTAAGTAAAATAATGAATATAGAAGAAACCGAAGAAGTGGAAGAAACAATGGAGTATAAAACTATGGGGCAAGCAATACATGATGCGCTGGAAACAATTTATAAACCCTATATTGGTAAAATCTTAAAAAAAGAATACCTTGATATCAAACAGGAAGACATAGAAAATATTTTAAAGCAAATGTTTCTTAACCACTATCCTGATGGAGATATCAATACGGGAAAAAATTATTTGCTTTATAGGGTAGCTTTACGAATGATTGAAAATTACCTGGAAAATGAAAAGAAAGAATTACTTCTAAGAGCATCAAAAAACAATTACATTACGATCTTTTCACTTGAAGAGTTATATACCTCTGAGCTGTCGATAAAAACAAATAATGATATAAATGTAAAAATAAAAGGCAAAGTTGACAGAATTGACAGGACAGAAGACCTTTTCCGGATAATTGACTATAAGACAGGTAAAGTTGAGGCCAGAGAACTTAAAATAGACCGGTGGGATGAGTTGCTTGAAAAAACCGCAACCTCAAAAAGCTTTCAGCTTCTTTGTTATAGTTGGCTCTTCTTTAATAAAAATAAAGAAGCCAAAGAGCTATTGCCTTCAATAATATCATTTAGAAACCCCAGCCATGGGTTATTCAAAATACAGCACCCGTCAAGTTCCGAAGGTATTATAGACAGAAACATTATAAAAGAGTTTGAGGAAAATGTGTTAAAGCCGATATTTTTGGATTTGTATGACAGTAACAAGCCTTTCAAACAAACTGATGAAGAAGAAAATTGCCGTTACTGCAATTATACACTATTGTGTAATCGAAATGCATAACAGATAAATCCAAAATTAAAAAGATTAATAATATTGATATAGTTTATTAAAACAATAAAAACAGGGAAAAAAATAATAAATCAGGTTATAATTATTTGCAAAATAAATATAATGCAACCCTAATTTAAAAAAGCCTAATACCAAATAAATTTATAATTTATTTTTCAAAAGTTTACCTTATGAGAAATTATGAAATCACGATGTGATTTTAACATATTTATAGTATGGAGCAAGAGATTTTTGGTTTCGGAAAGCAGGTTAAAGAATAATAAACTATTGCGTGTTTTAACTTTTTCTTTTTTAATAAGTTTAACCTGCATTTTTTTCATGCGGTCCAGGTCTTCAAGGATTTCAATTTGGTATTGAATCGCGTTTTCAACCCTGTTAAAATCATCGGTTTTAATAACTTCCAAAATTTTGCCATACAACAAAGCAACGTTTTCATTTAATTGTATTAACTCTTTTTCTTGTTCTTCTATGCAAGGTTTATGATTATTTTCGATATGTTCTAAAAGAGGATCTACAATAAAGTTGAGGCAATGTGCTATTTCCCTCAGATAATCGATTATCTGAACATAATAATGACCTGTTTCAACTGAACCTTCCTCGAGTTTACGTAGTGTAAAATAAACATCTTTCTTAAGATTCTTTGTATGGCTATTGAACTCAATGATTCGTTTTCGTGCCTTTTTAAGCGTTTTTCTGTCTTCCGACAAAAATGAGCTAAGAACAGAATTATAAAGTTTTGATACGGAAACTACTGTATCAACTATTGTTTCTTTACATTGGCCCATCACATCTTCACCGTTCATTTCTACATCAACCTTATCCTTAGCTTTTTCTTCTTCTATATTTTTCTTAGCAACAAGTTTTTTATGCAGGTAATGAGTACGAACAACAAAGCCAAATGCAATTAATATAGCAATAACAGCTGCTGTAATACCTCCCCAGCTTATAAAATATGCAAAGATAAATGCAACCGAGAAAGCAGTGAATGCGGTAAAGAACCACCCGGCAATCACAGTCATAACACCGGTGATCCGATATACTGCACTTTCACGACCCCAGGCCCTGTCAGATAAGGAGGTACCCATCGCCACCATAAATGTAACGTAAGTTGTAGATAAAGGGAGTTTCATTGAAGTAGCAAATGCAATTAATATGCTTGCTATAAACATGTTTACAGAAGCTCTCAAGATATCAAAAGATGACTCATCTTTGCGAATTCTTTTGCGGCGTTTGTACAGGGCTTGGTCAAAACGTTTATCAATAGTTTCAACAACCTTACCGGGCAAAATTTTCATAATAGCTTTATTAGCATCTAAGGCTTTTCTGACTATTGTACGTGCAAAGAGTGAAGAAGAAAAACGCTCATAACCTTCTGACTGCCGTGCAAGATTAACTTCAGTTTTAGAAACTGTACGTGCTTTTTTGGAAAAGAAAAGAGCCAAAACCATAATAGCTCCGGCTGCCAGTAAAAACCCGGTTGGAGTCCTAACAGGCGCAAGCAACGATTCCATAGTCATAGTTGTGGCTGTTTGCGAAGGATCATTCACAAACATCATGTAAGATTCATAACCGGCTATAGGAACCCCAATAAAATTTACAAGGTCGTTACCGGCAAAAGCCATAGCCAAAGAAAAAGTCCCTATTAAAACTATTACCCTGAAAATATTTAACTTAAACAGGGTTATCAGTAGCTGAGATATTATGGCAACAGTAATAAAACTATATAACAATATAACAACCGTATTATTCTCAATCCATGCAATTGTTTGATCGGTCATAAATGATGAGCCGCTGGCTCCTTTCACCAAAATAAAATATACAATTGCCGAAACTGCTATGCCCGTCCATATAGCTCCAAAAAATGGTAGTTTTTTCTCATAGTTGAAAGTAAATAACAGTCGTGTCAGAAACTGAACGATTGAACCGGCAGTAAAAGCAATAACTACAGATAATAATATGCCTGAAATAATACCCAGGGCACGTGTCGCATTAATATATAGCCCGATATCCTGTGCTTCCGGTGGTATATCAGTAAAATATATTTTATATAAAGAAACAGCAACAGCAGCTCCCAATAATTCGAATACGATAGATACAGTAGTTGATGTTGGAAGCCCGAAAGTATTGAACATGTCAAGGAGAATGATATCAGTAATCATGACTGCCAGAAAAATAATCATGACCTCATTAAAATAGAACTGGTCGGGGAAAAAAACTCCCCGACGAGCTATTTCCATCATCCCACTGGAAAAGGTAGCGCCAAACAAGACACCTGCTGCTGCAATGCCAAGGATAACATAGAATGGTGCAACTTTTGAACCAATAGCTGAATTCAAAAAGTTAACTGCGTCATTACCCACTCCAACAACAAGATCAGAAATGGCGAGAACAAACAGGGCAATGACAAAAAACAGATAAATGTTTTCCATTATCTATTCAATTAAACAGCATACTTAGTTTTAGTTACTATTTTTTTTGGCAATGCAAAACTACAAACAATTTTTCAACTATAAGGCGAAAAAAAAATCAAAATTTATAAGCTATTAATGGCCAAAAAGTTTGAGTATTGCTTTTATTTTGACCACACATAAACAGGTTTGCAATTTAAAAATCGCAAAAAAATCATATTTTTAAGAGAAAAAATATTCAGCCGAATCGGGCTAAAAAATAAGTAATAAATTAATTGATAAATTTACTATTCACCTAAAGTAGCTATCATCACGGCTTTAATTGTATGCAATCTGTTTTCGGCCTGATCAAATACTATTGAATGTTCGGATTCAAACACATCGTCGGTCACTTCCATACCATCGAGCCCGAATTTCTGATAAATATCTTCGCCAACAGTAGTTTCACGATTATGGAAAGATGGCAGGCAATGCAAGAATCCAACTTTTGGATTTCCTGTTTTTTTGATAACATCAGAATTTACCTGGTATGGTTTAAGTAATTTTATACGTTCTTTCCAAACTTCATCGGGTTCGCCCATAGACACCCACACATCGGTATAAAGAAAATCCACTCCTTTCACGGCTTCATCCACATCTTCTGTTATGGTTATTTTTGCGCCTGTTTCTTTTGCTATTTCACGACATTGTGATACAAGCTCTTCGTTAGGCTGTACTGATTTGGGAGCGGCAGCTCTAAAGTCCATACCCATTTTGGCAGCTCCAACCAATAGAGAATTGCCTACATTGTTACGTGCATCGCCTAAATAGCAGAAAGAAATCTGATTTAACGGCTTATCACAGTTTTCCATCATAGTCATAAAATCTGCAATTATTTGTGTTGGATGATATTCGTCTGTCAATCCATTCCAAACAGGCACGTTTGAATATTTAGCAAGCTCTTCAACTATCTCTTGACCAAAACCTCGATATTGTATGCCATCATACATGCGCCCCAATACGCGGGCAGTATCTTTCATAGATTCCTTATGCCCGATCTGGCTGCCTGAAGGGCCCAAATAAGATACTAATGCGCCTTGATCAAAAGCTGCTACTTCAAAAGCACAACGCGTGCGTGTTGATGATTTCTCAAAAATCAAAGCTATGTTCTTCCCTTTAAGCTTTTGCTGCTCAGTACCAGCATATTTTGCTTTTTTCAAATCAACCGAAAGATCAAGCAAAAACTTAATTTCCTTGGGAGTGAAATCCAATAGCTTTAAAAAACTTCTGTTTCTTAAATTAAAAGCCATATTATATTCTCCTTTTATTTTTATTAGTTAACAACAAGAATAATTATATAAATCAGTATTTTGGTTTTTCTTATAATTTTAATATTTAATAAATCACTGTCCCTTTATTATCCTTAGCTATTTGTGATGCTTCGGTTATTATAGCTTCGCTTCCACTATTATTTACGAACTTTATGCACGCTCTTATTTTAGGTGCCATACTACCTTCAGCAAAATGTCCTTGATCTAAATACTCTTTTACTTCATTAACAGAAACTTTTCCAAGCTTTTTCTCGCCCGGTTTATGAAAATTTATATAAACATTAGGCACATCTGTTAAAATAAAGAATTCATTGGCTTTGATCTTTTCGGCTAGCAGGGATGATGCAAGATCCTTATCAATTACGGCATCAATACCGATAATAGTACCTTTTTCATTAATATATGCAGGAATTCCCCCACCTCCAACCGTAATAACAATAGTTCCATCTCTGGCCAACTTTTCGACGGCTTCCCAGTTAGGAATATCCATTGGCTCGGGCGATGCAACTACTCTTCTCCATCCGCGTTTACGTGGATCTTCATGAAAAACCCATCCGTTTTCTTCAACAAGTTTATCAGCTTCCTCTTTAGTATAAAAAGGCCCTACCGGCTTGGTTGGGTTTTTAAAAGCTTTATCTTCTTTATCAACCATAACTTGTGTTACCAATGTCACTATATTCCTTTCTATACCATGTTCAGCCAACACATTACGTAGTTGCTGTTCAATCATAAACCCTATAGAACCTTGTGTTTCAGCCACACAAAAATCAATTGGCTGCTTAGGCAGCCCATAAAGGCGTTTCCCGGCCTCATGTTGCAACAATACATTACCCACCTGCGGGCCATTACCATGACCTATAACAAGGCCATTACCCTTTTTTATCAAATCAATAAGATATTGGCAAGTTTCATAAACATTTTGTTCCTGCTCATCAATAGTTCCCTCCTGGTTGTCTTTGAGCAAAGCATTACCACCAAAAGCAATTACAGATAACTTTTCCATAAAAAATTAATTTAAAAATACATTTAATCAAAACATATAGTTTTAAAACAAAAATTATTACGATAAAATGATAATTGGATTTGAGCTCTTATATAAATAAATTTTAAGAGAGATAATCAAAATTAAGAAATGCAAAGCTACAAACTTTTAACAAATATTCAAGAAATAACTAAACTACTGAAGCTATACCCTAAAACGAAACTTAACCTCTTTCAGGTCATCATTTGCCTGTACGACTTTGTTTTTAAGATTCTTTTTAAACTCTAAAAGCTTTTCGAGCATCTCTTGATCAGAAACTGATAGTATTTGCAAAGCCAATATTGCAGCATTACGTGAATTATCAAGGGCAACAGTAGCTACAGGAATTCCGGCAGGCATCTGTAAAATAGAAAGTACAGAGTCCCACCCGTCTAAAGAATTTGATGATTTAACCGGCACTCCAATCACAGGAAGATGAGTTCCGGCAGCAATTACACCCGGAAGATGTGCCGCTGCACCGGCACCGGCAATAATAACCTGTATCCCTCGCTTATGAGCACTTTCAGTATAATCCATAACCTTTTCAGGAGTCCGGTGTGCCGATAAAGCATTAATCTCAAAAGGAACTTCCATTTCATCTAACAATTTAGCAGCCTGTTCCATAACTTTCCAATCAGATGTGCTGCCCATAATAATACCTACTCTTGGCTTCATATTTTAAATAATTTTAGTGTTTATTTATAATTTTGCCAAAAATATAAATAATGTAGATACGGGTCTTTGGAAATTTAAAATTTTTTATCCCCGAATGGAAAATTGTTTGTTTTTTTAATAGATATAATTAACCGTCAGTTTTGTTGAATATTTTAATACCCCTTAAATTTCTAAATTGAAACTTACAAATAACAAAAAGCATTATTAATCAAACACATTTTTAATAACATCAATAAATTCATTATATATTAAATTATTGGTCGCAACAATCTCTTTTCCGAAAATATAGTCATTACTACCTGAAAAATCGGCTACCATTCCACCGGCCTGTTGGACTATAAAAGCACCTGCAGCAACATCCCAGGGCTTTAAACTATATTCAAAAAAACCATCAAACCGGCCACAGGCCACATAAGCCAAATCTACGGCAGCCGACCCAAATCGCCTGACTCCACGAGAGTTTCTCAGGCAATACATAAAAACTTCCATATACTTTTCCAAACGGGAATAGTCAAAATAAGGAAATCCTGTTGCCAGTAAAGAGTCATTAAGAGTATTAGACTGCGAAACATTTATCTCCCGGCCGTTGAGATAAGCTTTGCCATTACCCCAACTATAGAACATCTCATCACGATTAATCTCATAAACAATACCAAGCAATGTTTTACCTTCTTCACAAAGAGCTATACTAATACTAAAACATGGCACACCGTGAATAAAATTGGTAGTACCGTCAAGAGGATCAACAATCCATGTATATTTTTTGTCTTCACGGTTCACTGTATTCTCTTCAGCCAAAAAACCAACATCAAACGGCAATAATTTATGTAAGCCCTTAGTAAGCTGCTTTTCGGCACTTTTATCCACATGTGTCACAAAGTCATGAAGCCCTTTGGATTTTACATCTTTTTGATCAATTTCTTCCATTTCCCGTAGTATCCATTGACCTGTATCCTTGCAAAGTGATATGACGTCACTACACAATTTTTCGAGACAAAATAACTTTTCATTCATAATATGATACTTTATATAAAATTACACTCAAACTGCATGTCTTCTTTTTTATAATCAACCAGGTAAACTTTTTTTATAACATTTTCAATCGCAGGTTCATAAGGTGTTTTTACCCTGACATAATTTGGAGTAAAACCCGATATAAATCCGTTTTTTGTTTTTTGTTCAAATAATACATCTGTTTTTTCCCCTTTGTTAATATCATAAAAAGCTATAAGCTTATCTTTTGACAATTTCTTAAGCTCAATGCTTCGAAGTTTTTTTTGCTCCAAACAAACCTTATTGATAAATTTTGACGCCGGGGTATTTTCCCTCTCACTGTAGGTAAAAACATGTAAATATGATACGGGAAGATTTTCTATAAACCACTTGGTAGCATAAAAATCTTCACGTGTTTCTGCAGGGAAACCGGCTATCACATCAACTGCAACACACGCCAGGGGCATCATTTTTTTTATTTTTTCGACTTTTGAAGCAAAAAGTTTAGTATCGTAATTTCTTTTCATCTCTTTAAGAACTTTATCTGACCCCGATTGCAAGGGAATATGAAAATGAGGCATAATCTTTTTCGAATCGGCTACCAATTCAATTATTTCATTTTCAAGCAAATCAGGTTCAATTGAAGACAACCTGATTCGTTCGATATTATCAATTTTATCAATTTCCTTCAATAATTCAAAAAAATTTTCATTATGGCTTTTTCCGAAATCACCGATATTCACCCCGGTCAATACAAGCTCTTTAACCTTTTTTTGGGTGATTTTTTTTATTTTCAAAAGAGTACCTTCTATATTATCACTGCGACTTCTGCCTCTTGCCATAGGTACAATGCAATAAGTACATTTGTAATCGCATCCATCCTGTATTTTAAAAAAAGTGCGTGTGCGATCACCACTTGAGCAGGAAGATATAAATTGATTAAGCTTTGAAATTTTGCCGGATTTGGGTATAATGCCATCACGCCTGTATTTATCAATATAATCAAACAACTCAAATTTCTCCTTATTGCCTAAAACAATATCAACTTTATCCATTTTGGATAATTGTTCATGTTTTAGCTGTGAAAAACAGCCGATTACAGCAATTTTTCCCTTAGGATTTTGCCGCTTAGCACGGTTAATTAATTCCCGGCATTTCTTTTCAGCATTATTAGTCACTGAACAAGAGTTGATTACGTAAAAATCAGCTTGGTCTGTAAAGTCTACATGTGTAAATTTATCGTCGTTGGCAAAATCGCGCTTTATGGTAGAAGTTTCAGAAAAATTTAACTTGCAACCTAATGTATGAAATGCAATTTTTAATCTTTTTGTCATGCCTATATAACGGTTATTTGCAAAATTAACAATTTATCTGATCTTGGTTACCAGTCAATATTAATTCACCAAATATTTATAAAACATTAATATAAAATAAAGTTTAAAATCGGTTTTTTGAGATAAATCAAAAAATATTATGTTTATTCGGCATTATTTAACAAACTAATTTTGTTAAATAAATAAAAAATATTGTAACTTGGCAGAATTAAATAAATTTCATGAACACGGTATAAAAATAAAACTAATCACTTTCTGATGAAGAAGCACATTTTACTTTTATTAATATTTTTTATTGTTGTCGGGTCTGTTTTTTCGGCTAATGATAATTATCCATTCGGTGGCCGTTCGGCAGGCATGGCAAATGCAGCTGTAACACTATATGATTTTTGGGCTGTTAGCCATAACCAGGCCGGCATTGCACTTGAAGACAATATGGCAGCAGGATTTTATTATGAAAACCGTTTTGGATTAAAAGAGCTTGGTTTAGGTGCAGGGGCTTTTGTTTTACCGACAGATGCAGGTAATTTTGGACTCAATTTTACCTATTTCGGCTACTCACAATATAATGAATCAAAAGTCGGGCTTGCTTATGCCCGAAATTTTGGAGAGAATCTATCTGCGGGGTTGCAATTGAATTACCTTTCAACAAGTATAGCAGAAGACTATGGCAGTCAGGCTAATTTTACTTTTGAATTAGGAGCTATTTATCAACTGATTGATAACTTTTATGTGGGGGCTCACCTCTATAATCCCGTTAAAGCAAAAATTGGTGATTATGATGATGAAAGGATTCCTACAATATTGCGCTTTGGCATGTCTTATCTATTTTCAGAACGTGTAATGGTTATCCTGGAAACCGAAAAAGACATTAACCAACCCTATAATTTTAAACTTGGCATCGAATATCATATTACCGATCCGGTTTATATTCGTGGCGGAATTGGAACAGATAACAATCAAAATGCTTTTGGAGCAGGTATTCTTTTCAGTAATTTCAGAATTGATCTGGCTGCTTCTTACCACAACGTGTTGGGTTATTCACCGCAGTTCAGCATGATATATGAATTTCAACAATAATTAATTATGAGTATATTATGATAAAGGGATTTATGCAATATATTATTTTTTTTTCAATAACATTTGTATTCCTTTTTTTTAATACATTTTTATATCAAGCACATTCACAGCAAGATACCATTCCATATATCAGGGATAATGGTTTGGATATCAGTGAAGAGGATTTTTATCAACGCATAGAAAGTTTGATTGAAGGCTTTGATGAAGATGTTGATGTTGATTTAAGCGAATTGATCAGGGAGCTTGAGCATTTCGCACAAAACCCGCTTAACCTTAACTTTGCCGGCCAAGAAGATTTGCAGCGTTTCTTTTTTCTTAATGATCTTCAGATAAGGAATTTACTTAACCATATAGCTTTATATGGAGGTCTGATTTCGATTTTTGAATTACAGGCTATTGAGAAATGGGATATGGAAACAATTGAGCTGATAAGACCATTTGTAATGGTTGATGAAGAGCAACCATTACGTCATTTTGCTTTTGATGATATGATGCGCGAGGGACGAAGCCAGCTGTTTGTTCGTTACCAGCAATTTCTTGAGGAACAAAAAGGTTATTCAGCAATTTGTCCTGACGAACTGGAACAAAATCCAAATGCACGTTATCTGGGAAGCCCTTTCATGCTATACTCACAATACCGTTTCACCTATTACAACAACTTAAGCCTTGGATTTACGGCACAGAAGCGACCGGGCGAACAATTTTTTCAAGGCAGCCAACCTTATGGTTTTGAATTTTATTCGGGACACTTCTTTATGCGGGATTTTGGTCGATTAAAATCACTGGCTATAGGTGATTTTCAAGCTCAATTTGGGCAAGGCCTTGCTTTGTGGTCAAATCTATCGTTTGGCAAAAGCTATGATGCAATTAACACCAAGAAAAATCCCCTGGGTTTAAGACAATACACTTCTACTGAGAGAAACCAATTTTTTCGGGGTATTGGATCAACTTTTAGCTTAGGCTCATTCGAAATAACCGGTTTTGTATCATATAAAAAACTTGATGCCAGTATTCTTGAATATGACACATTGAACAAAGAAGTGGTATCAATCTCCAGCCTCGGCACAACAGGTAATGCCCGGCTACCCCGTGAAGTAAACATGAGAAGAACAGTTGACGAAACTGTATTTGGCGGAAATGTGACTTATAAAAAATCAAATTTCTCAATCGGCACAACAGCCTACAGGTATCAGCTAGGTGCAGAATTGAACAGAGAACTATCTTTTTATAACAAATTCGATTTTATTGGCCAGTCAAAAACCAACATGAGTCTTGATTATAATTATATTTTCCGTAATTTTAATGTTTTTGGTGAATTTGCTGTTAGTGAAAACGGTGGTTATGCTATACTAAATGGTATTATGGCAAGCATTGACCCAAGGCTTTCGGTTTCCGTTTTACACAGGCACATTACAAAAGATTATCAAACTCTTATGGGTAATGCTTTTACTGAAAACACAAGGGTTGTTAACGAAAGGGGGTTATATTTTGGCTTAAATGCCAGGCTTTCAAGAGAATGGTCAATTTACGCCTATGCTGATCACTTTTATTTCCCATGGATGAAATATCGCACTTATGCACCATCTCGCGGACATGATTACCTGGGGCAAGTAAGTTATAGTCCGTCAAGATCTATAGATATGTATTTAAGATACAGAAACAGAAATAAACCTCTTAACTCACCGGGCAACCCAAGAATCAGGTATTTAGATGATGTTATAAGGCAAAATGTCAGATTCCATATCAGCTATGATGTTTCTGATGCATTCACATTCAGAAACCGTGTAGAATTTATTGATTTCAAGCATGGTATCAACCACCAACAAGGTTATATGCTTTATCACGATATAATTTACCGTACTATGTCCAGTCCATGGGCAATAACATTAAGATATGCCCTTTATGATACTGATGGGTACGATTCAAGGATCTATGTATATGAAAATAATGTACTTTATGCTTTTGGCTTTCCTTTTTACTCAGATAAAGGCTCAAGATCATACTTGTTGTTTAGATACAAGCTCACTCATAACATTGATATCTGGGGCAGGTATGCTTATACATTCTATACAAATCGCGAATATTCCGGTACAGGCCTGGATAAAATTGATGGTAATACCAGGAGCGAAATAACCGCCCAGGTGAGATTAAGGTTTTAATAATAATTCAAAAAAAAATAACCTTGACAGAATAAAAAAGATTATTAGTTTTACACTGTTTTTTTGCAGTTATGAGAATTACAAACCAATAAATTATTTAATAATTTAAAACAAAGTGATTTATGATTTATTTGTGGATTGTTTTGGGTTATCTCGCATTGTTGATGGGCATTTCCATATTTAAGAGTTATGCTATTAAAAATCAGAGTGATTTTATGGTAGCAGGTCGTTCTGTATCTACTTCCCGTTTAGTGGGCACTCTTCTTTGTACATGGATGGGTTCGGGCAGTTTATTGGCAGGTGCCGGTTTAGCTGCCAATGTTGGTTTTTCGGCCTTATGGATGGCAGCTGGTGCATGGATAGGTATTATTATTGTTTTTTTCCTTGCTGCACGCGTTCGCCGAATAGCTGAGTTTACGGTTCCTGATATTCTGGAACTACGTTATAATAAATACGCCCGCATACTAGGTACTATTGTTATTATAATTGCTTATACAACAATTGTTGGTTATCAGTTTCGTGCCGGGGGCTTTGTGCTCGACCTGGTAGCCGGCATACCTGAGTGGCAGGGGGTATTACTCACGGCCGGTTTCATCGTAGCTTTTACTGCATTTGCAGGTATGCTGTCAATAGTGTCGGTAGATATAATAAACGGTGCAGTAATAACCCTGGCCGTAATAATAGCAGTACCTTTAGTTTTCTACCATATAGGTGGTTCAGAACACCTGACAGCAACTTTAGATGCTTCGCATTTTGCTATCTTCGGCGAAAATAACTTTTTCTGGGCAATGGGTATTTTCTTGCCTCCATTCTTTTTGCTTTTGGGAGAATCAAATATGTACCAGAAATTCTTTTCAGCAAAAAATGAAAAATCAGCAAAAAACTCTGTATTATTGTGGGTTATTGGTACAATTATAGTTGAAACAGCTCTTGCATCACTTGCAATTTTCGCTTTCAGCCATTTTAATAATTTGCCTGAAATTGCTGATACCTTTCTATCAAGCGGAGACAGGGAGCGTGTAATTTTGCATACAGCACGATATAGCACGGAAGTAGGGCTTCCCGTATGGGCAGGCCTTTTGCTGTTTTGCGCTTCAGTAGCTATTATAACATCTACCGGTAATAGCTTTTTGCTAACTCCATCAACTAATATAACCCGTGATATCTATCAGAGGTTTATCAGTCCATCAGCTACATACAAAAAAGTGGTTCTGTTTCAAAGAATAATGGTGATACTGCTTGGGGTGCTGGCTTACTTTATACTTACTCAATTTGAAACAATTCTGGCTATGGCGCTTACCGCCTACACTATGGTGGGGGCAGGACTAACCCCGGCATTGCTAGCTGCATTCCTGTGGAAACGGGTTACAATAGCAGGTGGTGTGGCATCAATAGCAACAGGAATGGGCCTTACACTAATAATAACCATCGCTAATTCAGTATTGACCAATTTATACGGGTACCAGCTGCTGGATGAACAATATATTATTCTTCCGGCTGCAATAGCATCTATATTAGTTTTGATAATTGTATCGCTAAATACTCCTCAAGATCCAAAATCAAAATACGAAAGATTTTATACTAAAGACACCTCTTTAGCCGAAGCTATGGAAAAGGTAAAACAAAGCGATGAAAAAAAATAATTTTAGTATATATTAAAACCTGATTTAATAACCCCTCTCAAGCTTTAAAAAAAAAATTTGAGAGGGGTTATTTTTTTCCGATAACTATACCTCAAATAACATTTGCTGATTTTGCTCTAAGTGATTTGCCAGTAAGCCGGCCGGAAAAACTTATCTTCACATAATGACATTACCTGTTTATTATGATTGATTAATAAACTGAAAAGATTTAGAATAATTTTGATTATCGGCTTGACATGGTTAATTATATTTAACCTTTAACAACTGCCAGTGGTTTAAGCTCCAATAACACCTCTACCAGGTCTTTCTGCAAATTCATTACCTTATCGATATTTTTGTATGCGCTTGCAGCTTCATCCAAATCTTTTTGTGATCTGATAGAGTGGATGATATCTTTTTCATTAAGCTTTTTCATTTCTATTTTAAGGTCAAGGCTTCGTATAGCCTCTTTACGCCCCATTAATCTTCCGGCTCCATGAGAGCAGCTTTCAAAGCTATCTTTATTACCTTTGCCTTTTACTATATAACTGTTTGCTCCCTGGCTGCCGGGAACAATCCCTATTGTATCTTTACCTGCATAAGTAGCTCCCTTACGATGTACAATCACTTCTGTTTTGAAATGTTCTTCAGTTGCAGCATAGTTATGAGCAATGTTTATAACCGGAGCCGTTCGGAAGTTATTACCAAAAGTATTTTCAAAAACTTCAATGATTTTATTCATCATTAATTTGCGATTGGCATATGCAAAATCAACACAATAATTCATCTCTTTATAATAAAGTTGAGCCTCATCACTATCAAAAGGTAAATAAGCTAACTGGAATTTCTTTGGCAGTTGACTTTTCCATTTCTCATTAAGCTTAACAGCCAGTTTATTATAATAATCGGCAACCTGCTTACCTATATTTCGGCTTCCCGAATGTACCATCACCCATATCATATTATCCGAACCTTTCTGTATTTCAATAAAATGATTTCCTCCTCCAAGCGTGCCAAGTTGATAAGTAGCCCTGTCGTATTCACGCCTGACAACATTGAGTTCATCTATTTTGTAGCCCGATGGCATATATTCATATTTTTGAGGTTTTTTATGATGTTTAAATCCTAAAGGTATTCTCATGCGAATATCATTAAGTAGTTTAATAAGAGTTTTCCTGTTTAACTGCTTTAATGATGTTTGAACCGCACACATACCACATCCAATATCAACACCAACTGCATTAGGAATAATAACATCGCGCGTTGCAAGAACAGCACCGATCGGCATCCCAAATCCTTTATGACAATCAGGCATCAATGCAATATGTTTAAAAGCAAAAGGCAGGTTAGCCAAATTTTTAGCCTGTTCCATTGCACCTTCTTCAATCTCATCAATCCACATTTTTATCGGAATAGGTTCAGTTGTAATCACTTTTTCCATAATTTTGAAATTATTTTCTATTTATTCAGCCATTTTAAAACATTATTAAAACACAAAAATAGCAAGTAATATTATACGTTAATATCACTGTCATTTAATATTACTTATTATTAACCTTGCTTTCTTTTTTATATGATGGAATCATGTGTAAAACCACCTGTACTTTTTAATGGATGGAAACATCACTTAGGTTATGTATGCAAGGTTACTGTCGAATTTAGTGCTTATACCGATATCCCGGCAAAAAATATATTCAAAGAACTTAAAGCCATAGGAAACTCTCAATTTGATTTATACACCGGTAAATATTGTGAGGCAGAAATCAGGGAAAAAATTATTGAACACCTTAATAAAAATAATATTTCAAACAAATCAAATTACTTCAATTGGATTGAATCAGAAAACAAAAGATTTAAAACCGTTGCCATAGGTGATGGTTCAATTTGGACTATGTTAAGGGGAAATATCAAGTCATATTACATACATATTCATCCTGCCAGGTATTCACCTCACACAATGAGGGTAAAAGCCAATCCATGGAAGTCTGCCATAGCAAGCCTGATTTACACACAAATGGACAAAAAAAAGGCATGTGATCCTGAAATAATAAACAAATCGCGTCAATTGCTTGCAGGGCTGGAAGCTATTCATGAAAAGTTTGACCACACAATCATTGACTTAATAGATATTATTTCCAATAAATATAATGACTTGCCAATGGAATGACCTGTTGTTTTTATTAATCAGCAAAACAAAAAACCGTAAAACACATATAAGACAGCAATTAATACAACCGGGCAAATTATTGGTTAGTAATCATTTCGCGTGCTTTACTAATTACCTTATCAAGATTTTGAGGGTTTTTGCCACCTGCCGTTGCAAAAAAAGCTTGCCCTCCGCCGCCTCCATTAATCTCTTTAGCAAGCTTTTTTACAATATCGCCTGCATGAATATTTTTTGATTTAACAATATTTTCAGATAACATAACAGTAATACCGGCTTTTTCGTTATGCTGATAAGCAAGAACCAAAAACATGCTATCAACTTTTTGTTTCAACTCAAAAGCAATATCCTTAGCTATTTTAGGATCAATGTCGACTTTAGCACCAATAAAATTGATATTTTCAAGCTTCTCCTGTTTGTTTATCAGTTCTTGTTTTATTTGGTCAGCCCGGATTTTCTGTAATGTTTCAACTTCTTTTTTCAGGTTTTCGTTTTGTTCTGCGAGTTGTTTGACAGCTTGTTTAATATTTTTAGGGTATTTCAAAATCTGATTAACCTGATCAATAAGGTTAAGTTTATTATTCACAAACTTTTCGGCTTCATGACCCGTAACAGCTTCTATTCGCCTAATGCCAGCAGCAATAGCTGCTTCAGAAACAATCTTAAACAGGCCGATCTGGCCTGTCCTGGCAACATGTGTGCCCCCGCAAAGCTCTGTAGAAAATTTACTGTCAAAAGATACCACCCTCGCCAGATCATCATATTTTTCGCCAAACAGTGCTGTGGCACCCATATCTTTTGCTTTTTCAAGAGATATCTCACGATGTTCTTCAACAGGAATGTTTTGGCGTATCTTTTTATTTACTGTTTCTTCAATTTTAATAATCTGCTCAGTTGTAACTTTCTCGAAATGCGCAAAATCAAACCGCAAACGTTTTTCGTCAACCAGCGAACCTTTTTGTTGTGCATGACTTCCGATAACTTCCCTTAGTGCTGAATGCATCAGGTGAGTAGCAGAATGATTATTGGCAGTTAATAAACGTTTGTTTTTGTCAACCTTTGCAATTATTTTTCCGGCAACGGTTTCCGGCAACTTTTCAGCAATATGTATTGTAAGCTCATTTTCTTTTTGAGTATCTATAATTTTTATCTCTCCACTCTCTGATGCCAAAACTCCCCGATCACCAACCTGGCCGCCCGACTCGGCATAGAACGGCGTTTTGTCTAATACTATATGATACAATGATTTCCCTTTTGATTTTACTTCCCTGTATTTAACAATTTCAGCTTCCGATTCAATAGTATCATAGCCAATAAATTTGGTGTTTTTAACATTTGGTTTCATTTCAATCCAATCCACACTTTGCTTAATACCATCGGCACGGCTTCTTTCTTTTTGTTTTTTCATGTTTGCATAAAAACCTTCCATATCAACCTTTAATCCTTTTTCTCTAGCCATAAGCACGGTAAGATCGATTGGGAAACCATAGGTATCAAAAAGTTCAAAAGCAAACTTTCCGTCAACGGTATTGTTTTTAAGCTCTTTTTTCAGGTAATTATCAAATTTTTGAATTCCTATTGATAAAGTTCTCAAAAACACCTGCTCTTCCTGATTTATAACTTTTTTTATAAGTTCTTGTTGAGCCGGGAGTTCAGGGAAAAACCCTCCCATTTTATTAATAAACGAAGGAACAAGTTCATATACGAATGGTTCAGACATTCCAAGAAAAGTATACCCGTATCGTATAGCTCTGCGTAATATCCGCCTTATAACATATCCGGCGCCGGTATTGGATGGCAGTTCACCCTCAGCTATGGCAAAAGCAACAGCTCTCAAATGGTCAGCAATTACGCGCATGGCAATATCTACTTCATTGTTTTTGCCGTATGGTTTGGATGTGATTTCCGATAACTTTTCAATATAAGGCCTAAAAAGATCAGTATCATAGTTTGAATTTTTTCCCTGCATCACCATACATAATCTTTCAAGACCCATACCGGTATCGACATGTTTTGCCGGAAGAGGCAAAAGCGAACCATCAGCTTTTCGATTAAATTCAATAAAAACAAGGGTCCAAATTTCAATTACCCCCGGGTGATCTTTATTAACGAGTTCTTTTCCATTTATTTCGGTGCGTGATTTATCATCACGAATGTCAACATGTATTTCCGAACAAGGGCCACAAGGCCCAACATCACCCATCTCCCAGAAATTGTCTTTTTTTGATCCATACAAAATGCGTGATTCCGGAACTATACTTTTCCAAATATTATAAGCTTCATTGTCAGGTGTCAGTCCATTTGCTTTGTCTCCTTCAAATACAGTAACATAAAGCCTTTTACCGTCAATATTAAACTCATTGGTAATCAACTCCCATGCCCATTGTATTGCCTCTTTTTTAAAATAATCTCCAAAACTCCAGTTTCCAAGCATTTCAAACATGGTATGATGATAGGTATCATGGCCTACTTCTTCAAGATCATTATGTTTTCCCGATACCCTAAGACATTTTTGTGTATTAACAACTCTTGTATTTTTCGGGTTAATATTGCCTAAAAATATATCTTTAAACTGATTCATCCCGGCATTAGTAAACATTAACGTGGGATCATTTTTTACTACCATAGGAGCAGATTTTGTGACAAAATGCCCCTTACTTTCGAAAAAATCAAAGAAAAGCTGTCTTATTTTTTCAGATTTCATTGAAAATGAGATGTTTTGTGAAAAACTTTTTAATAAATATTTGGCAAAATTAAATTATTTTTAATTATATTTGCAACATTTGATTGCTATTAATGTATAACCATTATAGATAGCAATAAACATAGCTTTGCTTTTATATTTATTGTTTTTTACAAAAATAATTGTTTTTAAAAGACAAATACTATTATGGGAAAAGTCAAATACCATTTCAATACAAGATCACTGTCAGTTGAAAAAGTAAACGAAACAATTTGGGATAAATTAAAGAAAATACTACGAATAGCTTTAGCGGGCCTGGTATTTTCTGTAATTGTTTTATTAATTGGATATACTTTTTTCAAATCCCCAAAAGAGCAAATGCTTAGCAGGGAAATAGAGCAATACAAGCTTCAGTACGAAATAGTAGATGACAGGTTGGACAAGCTTTCAAGTGTGCTGGAAGATATTCAACATCGCGATGATCATATTTACCGGACTATATTCGAGGCGGATCCACTGCCACGTTCTGTAAGGGAAGCCGGGCATGGAGGTTCTGCCCGTTATATGGATTTGGAAGGCTATGACAATACAGAGCTTATAAAAAATGTACATCAGCGCATAGATAAATTGGCACGGCAGTTATATGTACAGTCCAAATCATACGATGAAGTCTTCGAAAAGGCTAAAAACAAAAAAGACATGCTTGCTTGCATACCGGCAATAATTCCTGTTGAAAGAGGCACTGAACGTGTTGCCTCGGGGTTTGGCTACAGGATACACCCTATTTATAAAACAATGCGTATGCATACAGGCGTTGATTTTACGGCGCGTACCGGAACCCCAATATATGCTACCGGCAATGGTGTAGTAAAAAAATCTGAAAGAAACAATCATGGCTACGGCAAAATGGTGAAAATTGACCACGGTTATGGTTATGAAACTCTTTATGCTCATATGAGCAAACTAAAAGTAAGACCGGGTCAAGAAGTTAAACGCGGAGAAGTAATAGGTCTTGTGGGCAGCACCGGCGTTTCAACAGCACCTCACCTGCACTATGAAATAATAAGAAACGGCAAACAAGTTGATCCGGTCTCCTATTTTTATAATGACTTAACACCCGAAGAATTCGAATATATTATAGAAAAAGCATCCAGGGTAAATCAATCTCTCTCTTAATAAAATAATCCAGTATTTTAATAATACTTTGACATTCTTTTCCATATGCCTGTTAAATAATAACCCCGGTTATCATTTAACAGGCATATACCCAGTAATATCAGATTAACCCGACACTGATATACAAAATAAAACAAAGTCATATAAATACCAAAACCTGGTTTTATTAATACTTTATATATATGTCTTATAATTGTATTAACGGATAAATTTTTTAAACTTTTTTCACAAATTAATTCATTTTGATTGTATTTTAGCGGCTTAAAAAAAATTTCTTAAAAACTTGTTTTATGGAATATATCACTGAGCATTTTGCTATTATACACATTCTTAACCAATATTGGCTGACCTTATTATTGGTTATTTCTATGGTACTTGTATCCCGCACAGTTGTAGCCGGTTCTCGTTATTCTCCCATACTTATTATTGTTGTATTTGGTTTGATAATGGGGTTTGTGTTGGTTAACACCGGCTTAGCTACTCCGGGCTTGCCTGAATTTCAAATCGTAGGATTAACCAGCAGGGTTACCATTACAGCACTTATGGCATCTTTTTTTGTTGGCGGCCAGGAAATACGCAAATTATTAACAAACAAAAAGATTGATCCTGAAGACATTGTTGTACCTTCATCCAAGGAAATATTTCTGGGTACTAAAGCTACCCAGTTTATGTTTTTGGTAAGAGCTTTTTTTATTTTAACAGGCATAGAATCTCTTAAACGTGTTATAATTGGACATTCATCAGGTGATACACTTGATGAGTTTTATCCTTTACTGGGCTATATTGGTTTAGTTGCATCTATCATACTGATTGATCATCGTGCTAAAATTACTAATAAAGCAGCATATATACGCAAAGGTGTTTTCGAAACTGCTATGATACTTTTTTTACTACTGGTTTCTTATTATATTTCAGAATGGATTAAACCTGTTATCGCTCTTCCCGAGATTTTCTTTGCCATGGTATTATCAGTAAGTCTTGGTGCTATTATGGTTAAATGGAAATTTGGGCCTACTATACGGTCATTGCTTTTTGCAGGCATACCTGTTGTATTGGCTGCTAATTTTATGGTTGGCGGATCACGAATTTTGGATGCATTTCTATTAAGCGGAATGACATCTGTATTGTCATTCGGCTTTTTCGGCCAGTTACTATGGATGTTTGGAGGATTGGCTGTATTGATTTTGCTTGGTTCGGCTAATAACATACGTAACCTGGCTCCAGGAATGGCAGGTTCTTTGTCACACTCTGGCCTAACCGGTGCATGTACTGCAGGAGACCTTGGCCCGGAAGCAGCAGTCAGAGCACCAATAATGATCAACGTGCCTTTTATAGGCCACATATTTGTTTTTTCTATCCTGGCAGCCAGTGCTACCGTAGGCAAATTACTAATACCTTATGCTCTTGGAGTATTTTTAATAGGTGTGATATTAACCTACTTAGCAATAAAAAGCCTGCGAATGGCTAAAGGAAATGATGCAACAGAAATAAGAGGTTTGATGTTATTTTCACTCGGCTGGCAATTGGTTGCTGTATTCGGAGGGTTATTAATGCTCGATATCTCGGGTATGAACCTTAGTGATGCCGTTATGGCAAATGCATCAGCTATCTCTCACTTCGGCTTGTTTGCTGCTATTCAGGGTGGTATGTTTGGAGCAGAAGCTGCAGGATTGATAGCTTTCGTTTTTGCAATGCCATTCCTCGTACATCCACTAGTGTTCGGAATATTTGGAAAGACAGCAGAAAATAAAGGCATAATGCCTTCAAAAATTGTATACCTACTGGCTTCACTAGGAATTATTGGGGTACTATATTCAATGATATTTTAATTGAAGTCATATGTTCTTCATAATCAAATTATTCAAAAGAATAAACCAAATATACTTTAATTTATAAGATAAATATTTCTGGATTCTACTTAACAGATTAAAAGTATAAAGGGAAGGTTTTTAAAAAACCGGCATGTTGCAAAAATCGAAACTATTTATTACTTTTATGTACAACAAAAAATAATATTAACATAAATTTAATAAGGCCATGGACAGAAACGAATTTAAAAAAAAAGCAAAAAAAAGCATAGATGAGCTTTTTAATAAAATTGAAAAGCTTGAGCAAAAAAAAGAACAAGCCACAAATGACATTAAATCAAAATACGATGAAAAAATTGCTGAGATAAAAGCCAGAAAAGAAGATCTTAAAGCAAAGTATAAAGAACTTGAAAATTCATCACATGAAGAATGGGAAGAGGCAAAAGCCAATTTTAACTCAAGCATGGAATCATTTAAAGAGGGGTTTTCAAAACTTGCCTCTATTTTTAAGTAACTTTAATAACAAAACCTTTTTTAACTACAATAAGGCCTGAATTGAAGTTTTGCCAAAATGCTACCATATGTGGCTTCTAAAAAAAGTTGCAGGATAAACTTTATATTAAGTTTTAAGGGCTTTGTGATAAACTTTTACAGCCTTTACGATTTATTTTCTATAATAAGATACTCTGTTTCGCATATTCTTTATCGCGAATTTGTACTTTTTCTAAAGCCCTGTGTTATTATAAACAGCTACAATAAAACAGGGCTGCATTTTTACCATAAAAATGATATTGATCAACATTAGTGATTTAATGTTTATCATACTAAAGTTCAATCGATATTTTTAAACTAAAAAAGCAGAGTATGTTATTTATCAATTATATGATTTTAATATTGTCCTTACTGGGAAATATGGTGATTTGGTTTTGACAATATTTTTTTTTATGATATGACAATGTATTTATTTATATGCTTTTTTATATATTTGCCGGAAAAAGCTTAAATATGACTTCTTTTTGTATAAACTATAACACCTGTCCTTTGATTAATGATCCGGGCTTTCTTCAGGTAAAGGAAAAAACGGATTATTATGTAGAAACTTTTTGCAAGGGTGGGAAAGAAAATTGGAGCATTTGTAAACGATATTTGATGAAACTTAGGTGGAATTTTTGCCCTGACTTTGTTTTACCGGACACACCGGATACAACTGATGAGATCCTTGACAAGTTTGAAGAAGAATAGTAGTAAATTATATAACTAAAAAAACTGATTTATATGCCAAAAATTGAGATTGAAGATAAAGTATTAGAAGTTGATGGTAACGGTTTTATGACCAATCCTGAAATTTGGGATGAAGAAATAGCAAATCTGATTGCTAAATATGATGGAATAACTGAGTTGACAGATCAGCATTGGGCTGTTATTAATGTAATAAGAAAGAATTACGAAGAAAAAGGCATGGCTCCTATGATTAGGCAAATATGCAAAGCAACCGGGCTTAAGCTTCGTCAGATATATGAGTTATTTCCTCTGGGGCCGGCTCGTGGTGCATGCCGGGTAGCAGGTTTACCAAAGCCCGATGGGTGTGTATAATTATATATTTTGAAAATATGGAATGGTATTTTTGGGTTGCAATAACCTCCTTGGGAATTTGTTTTGCCGGTTATATTTATCATTTTCTAAAACTGATAAATCTGGGTAGTCCAAAGGATTATTCAAAAAAATCGGGTAGTACAAAATCGGGTATTATATACTCGTTTACCCATGCAATGAACCCTGTCAATAAAGAATCAGCGTTTTTAAACCTGCCGACATATATTTCGGGCGTCATTTATCATTTGGGCACATTTCTGGCTATAATTTTGTTTTTTGTATTATTTTTTACTACAAATATAAATGAATTGATATCGCTGCTGCTGGCAGCATTTTTATTGTTATCAACATTATGTGGGGCTGGTATGTTGATTAAACGTATCACTGATAAGAAGCTAAGGCACCTTTCCAATCCTGATGACTATATTTCCAATATATTAGTTACATTATTTCACTTAGGTTCAGGCACAGTTTTGTTTATTCCTGATGTATATCCTGTTTATATGGTAATAGCAAGTTTATTATTACTTTATATACCTTTAGGTAAATTGAAGCATGTGATCTATTTTTTTGCTGCCCGGTATCATATAGGTTATTTTTATGGGTGGCGAAGTGTTTGGCCTACGGCAAAATCCAAATAAATGATGGTCAAAATAAATGAAGACATAATAAAGGCAGGTTTAGAGGTCTTAAATTCACACAAAGACAGCAAGTTAATTACCCATCTTAATAGTTGTGTACACTGTGGTTTATGTGCCAAAACTTGTTTGTATTATCTTACAAGTAATGATAAGCGTTTTATACCTGCGAGGAAAGTTGAATTAGTTTCGGCCATTTATCGCAGGTATTTTACTTTTATAGGCAAAACAATGCCCGGGTTAACAAATGCACGCAAGTTAGACGATGATATTATTGCTGAGATGATTGATTTGCTGTATGGTGCATGTGTGATGTGCGGCCGTTGTGTTAAGCATTGTTCTATTGGTGTTGATATTGAATATGTTGTTAGAAAGGGTCGTGAGATGCTTGCAAAGATGGGTTATGTACCCGAATCATTACAGTCAACTGTAAAGGCTGCACTGGAAACCGGTAACAATATGGCAATTTCTTATGAAGACTTTACAGACACCATAGAATGGATGGAAGAGGAGTTGCAAGATGATTGCGATGACCCCGATGCCCGTATTCCCCTGAATGAACATGGGAAAAATGTATTATACACATTAAACCCCAGGGAACCTAAGTTTTTTCCTCTTTCAATTTCAGCCATGGCAAAAATATTTTATGCTGCAAAAGAAAGCTGGACTTTATCAACCTATATGTACGATGTTACAAATTACGCATATTTTTCAAGTCATCCCGCAGAAGCAAAAACAATAGCACAACGGATATATGACGAAACGGATAAATTGAAAGCAAAAAGACTGGTTCTGGCTGAATGTGGTCACGGAGTGAGGGCTAACAGATGGGAAGCTCCAAACTATATAGAAAAAGAATTTCCGTTTGATGTTATTACATCGGTTGAAATAATAGCAGAGTATATCAAAGAAGGGCGAATAAAACCTAACAAAGAAATTATAACAGAAAAGACAACCCTTCATGACCCATGCAACCTTGTCAGGAACGCAGGAGTTATAGATGACCAAAGATATATTCTAAAAAATTGCGTAAAGGATTTTGTAGAAATGGTACCATATGGCACCGACAATTTTTGCTGCGGCGGTGGAGGGGGGCAGCTTACTATGAGTGAATACAATGACAGAAGGCTAAGTATAGCTGAAATAAAGGCTGAGCAAATACGAAAAACGGGAGCTTCTATAGTTGTTTCGCCATGTCATAATTGTATTGATCAATTATCTCAGATCAATGTAACCTATAAGCTTAACGTAAAAATAAAAACCTTAGCTGAAATAGTTGCTGATACTTTACTTGTTGAAAATATGCTTAATAATAATAAATGATTAAACTTTCTATATATGAAAAATTTGATTTACCTCGATAATGCAGCTACAGCATTTCCTAAACCGGAGGAGGTTTATAATTTTATGAATGAATTTTATTGTAATCATGGTGTAAGCCCCGGTCGTTCAGGCTTTGATGCATCTATTGAAGCAGAGGAACTGGTTTCTGAGACCCGAAAATTATTAATGGAGCTATTCAATGGCGATGGTGATCCTGACAGGCTAACTTTCAGTTATAATGGAAGCGATTCGCTGAACATGATCATACAGGGCCTGGCAGAAAAAGGTGATCATGTTATAACTACCATGCTTGAACATAATTCTGTTTTGCGTCCTTTACATCACCTTCAAATTGATGGGGTAATTGAGCTAACTCATGTGCCTTTTGACAACCATGGTTATATTGACCCTGATGATATTAAAAAGGCAATACGCCCCAATACCAAAATGGTAGTAGTCAACCAGTGTTCAAATATCATTGGCACAATACAACCTGTTGGTGAAATAGGTAAAATATGCAAAGATGCAGGAGTCTTATTTGTTGTTGACGGAGCGCAGGGGGCAGGAGCTGCAAATGTTGATATGCAGGCAATGGGTATTGATGTATTCGTTTTTACCGGTCATAAGTCATTGATGGGGCCTACCGGTATAGGTGGTTCTTATGTAATGAAAGGCGTTCCTGTAAAATACACCCGTTTTGGAGGTACCGGTGTGCGATCGGCACAACTCACCCACCTTGAAGAGTTTCCCTACAGGCTTGAATGCGGAACACTTAACATGCTGGGTGTATCAGGATTGAATGCAGGTGTAAAATGGATTAATAAAACAGGTATCGAAAACATCCATAACAAAGAATTAGCTTTATGGGATAAATTGAGAACCGGATTACAAAACATAGACAGGGTAATTACTTACTGTGCCGAAAACACAAAAAATCAAAATCCCGTATTAAGTTTTAATATTGATGGCATGCCTGCCTCTGATGTAGGAATGATGCTGGATGTTGACTACAATATAGCATGCCGAACCGGCCTGCAATGTGCCCCAAAAGTTCATGAAAGAATCGGAACCATTGACATTAAAGGAACCGTAAGATTTGGTATAGGACCCTTTAATACTGAAGAACATATCGACTCAGCTATTAAAGCAGTTGAAGAAATTGCTTCACTTAAAATATAATAATGTTATTAAATATTTTGAATATATCTAATGACAAAAATGTTCATAAATTACCGATTTTTCAAAACAATACAAATTAAAGTTACAATTGGTAATTATAAAGAATAGAATGGATATTATTTTAAAAAGATAGTTCTTCCATCCCCCACATCAAAAAAATAATCTGTGGTATTTGAGTATTATTAATAAAAGGACCTTTTACGGGGTCATATTCTCCTGCAAACAGTTCAAATATATCTGCTCCCGGTCCTTTTGCATAAAAGGGCACAAGCTTATTAGTATGATGGTCATAATTCCATTGCATACCCGGTAAATTACCTTTACCCTTATTAATAACCGGAGGATATAACGGGTCGGGTTTGCCAGGTCCGGTAAGGTATCCGCATTCATGGTCACTAGTAACTATTATCAGTGTTTCATCCCAGCTGCTGTTTTCCTCAACCCATTTTTCTGCCGCTTCTACTGACTTGTTAAAATCTATCTGCTCTTCTATCATTCGGTCGGATTGGTTGTTATGGGCAGCCCAGTCAACTGCTCCACCTTCAATCATCACAAAAAACCCTTCCGGATTATGGCCTAAAATGTTTAATGAAGCCCTGGTCATTTCTTCAAGGGTAGGTACTGACTCTGTCAAAGGTGTATCATAAGGGTTTGTACTGCCAGGCTTTTTGTCGCGGGATTGTTGAAGAGTTGCATATACTTGAGGTACACCCAAAACACGGGAAGGTGTTTCTCCTTTTGATAATTTCTTAAATTCTTCACGTGTTTGAATAAAATGCCATGGATCAGGATTGCCGTCGCCGGTAGCATCTTTTACATAAAAAATCTGGTCTTCAGTTTCAAAAACAGTCCTTCCGTCATTAGCTGTTAATTGTTGCCATATCTTACCACAGCCAACATAATTGTAATTTGGTTCCGATAAATTACCGTTATTGTCAAATTCCGGATGACCGGCTCCCATAATAACGTCAAGTTTTGTATCAAAAAACATGTAGTTAGCTATTTCACCATAGTTTGAACGGTCTTCCTGGTGTGCCACAAAACCAGCCGGAGTGGCATGATTAAAAGGAACACTGGCAACAACACCAATAGATTTGCCAAGAGCTTTGGCAGACTGGCTTATATGATAAAGAGTATCGCCATTTAAACCAATTCCTATTGACCTGACATGAACTTTTTGCCCTGTAGACAAAGCTGTTGCAGATGCAGCCGAACAGGTATAGTCATTTTTTACATAGGTGTGATCTGTCATAGCATTGCGTGGATTATACCCTGCAGCAAAAATAGTGTCACCATTATCAATAGAAACAACGGCAGGATAAGTTGCCATAGCTAAATTAACCCAACAGGATGATTCATACACCTGTGTGCCAGACTCTCCATATTGGTAATAACTTGCAGCATCTACATGGCTATAACCCATACCATCACTAATAAAAAATATTATGTTTTTTGGAACAGGAATACTTTGGCCGGCTGAAATATAAACAGATGAAAATAACCCGATAAATAAGTTTAAAAAAAGTAGTTTGCGAAAATTAATTGTCATGTTTCTTTGATTTTTTCTTGAATAAAATTTATGAAATAGCATAAAGAAAACCCAAAATTATGCATTATTGAAAACTTTTTACAGATACCCTTAATTAATTTTTTAAATGTAAATGCATAATACAATAAAGCCAAAAAATGAAAGCTTTGCCTTTCAGGTTTTTTGGCTGATAAATTATACCTTTTAAATTAATCTGTTTTTAAAAAAAGATAAGCAGTAATAAAAATTTATTACTTCCCTTTCGCCGGAAGATTGTCAAATCCACAGACTAAAATAATTCTATACTTCTATGACCATCAATCGCAAATTAAAACTCAAGTTTTGTAAAGCCTAAATAAGCTTCCCACATATCCTTTATTTGAGAAGACACATTTTGATGATCGATTGGTGGTTTTTGATCAAAATTTTTCTGCATTGATTTACTTTTATCCAATGCTTTCACAAAGCTAGCTCGCAAACGCTTTGCAGCAGGTTTAAGTGTATCCATAAGCCAAATTTTTTATTTACCAGGTTCCTCAACACAAATATAAAATATTTTTTGTTAAAAAAAATTAATTCTTCAATGATTACTAAAATAAATATGAGACAATTGTTTTTTCGAATAGATGATGGTTATGGCCTGAATATCAGTTCTATATAATTGCTTATCGATAAATTTGACAGCTGATAGTTTAAGGTTAAGCCAAACTACTTTACCGTGCCTCCGAGCGCTGTAAAAAGTACTTTTACCCTCCAGTTTCTATACCTTAAGGTTGAATAATATGGTTGTTAATGTTTTGAATTTGGTAAAATTATTTTTTTTGGTAAACTGATTGTCTTTTATTTTAGCAGCGTATGATACCTAAAATCCGAAAATGAATTATTAGCGAATAAAAAAATAAATAACAAATTATGCCATAAATATTTTGTGATAGTAATATTATAATTTTTGCTTTACATTTGCAAGTCAGGGGTTTATGAAATTAACCTAATTTTTCTTCTCTATTGAAACATTAGAAATAGAATAGCCTGTATTGCAAAGGCCACCTTCAAAAGACAGTTTCATTGCACCGAATCTTTTTGCTTTAAAATCAATGGAAAAGCTTTGCTTTTCGTTGGTAAGGCTTATGATAATAGCCCCATCATCATCAAGTAGAGGTGTAAAGGATCTTCCATCCTTTCCAAAAAAAACACCTATATCCTTATTATCTTCTGCTTTTGCATCAAAAGATAGTGTATAGGTTTCATTATCTACCATTGAGTTGATTTGATTTGTATTTAGTTTCTGGCCAAGCTGTACCGACCAAACTTCATCCCCCGCATTTGAAATATTATTAATGTGGGCCCTCCCCTCAGAAGTGGTTACATTTGCCGTCACATCTTTATTTTCACTTACATAAAGATACCAATTGTCATCCCATGGTTCGGAAAAGTCGCCATTAATTATAATATTATGACCTAAATCACCCAGAACAGTTACATTAACATAATCCGTTCTTGAATTATCCCGGTTATCATTAACTGTCAGGCCAAATACATAGTGGCCTTCTTCCAGTTTTTCCACAATAGTTTCAGCTGATGTAACATTAGTTATATTTGCCTGTGTTGGCCCTTTTTCTTGTGTCCATAAGTAGCTTTCAATATCAGATTTTGAATAACTGCCCGATCCATCCAAGATAGTTGATATGGTGCCGGGTTCCAATACCTTGTCATTTCCTGCATCAGCCACTACTCCGGATATTTTGGGGCCTGTATAACTTCCTTCACCTTCACGCCGGTAGATACGAACCCAGTCAACATACATACTGGCCGGCATAGGAGCTGTAATTCCTTCGGGGTATGTTATACCGGTGAAAGAACCCCCTACGGCAAGATTAAGAATAACAAAATGTTCCCAACCAGTAAATTCGGGTATACCTTCAATATTCATACAATGAACGAGTTTACCATTTACAAAAACCTGAATAGTGGTTGGCGACCATTCAAGGGTAAAAATATTGTACCGGTATAATGACTGGTCATCAGGCATTATATAACTACTTGAATGATACGTATAACCCTCTTCATCCCAGTGGTTAGCAAACATAACATGGCGTTCTTGTATGCCTTCAGCAATTCCGTTTACATGACCTGCTTCCATAATGTCAATTTCGCCCCATGCAGGCCAGCTAACCTCATCAATATTAACTCCTAAAGTCCAAAATGCAGGCCAATAACCATTAGCCAATACAGGCAACTTGATGCGAGCTTCAATCTTACCATATAAAACTGAAACCTTATCCTGGGTGTTTACACGGCCTGAGGCAAAATGAGTATCATGATGAGCATAATCGGGCAAATCTTCATTAGCAGTAAGTATCAAAGCCGGGTAGCCTTCAGGACACTCACCAACTTCCACATTACCGGCAGTATATTGCTGCATTTCGCGGTTAGCCCAGTTCCAGGGACCCCAATCGGTCTCAATGTTCCACAAATCTTTATTAAGTGAGTCCCCCTCAAAATTGTCTTCCCAAATTAACTCATAATCACTGGCATTAACCAGCAAACAACCCATTAAAAATATAATAGCGCCAAATAAGAGTTTTTTCATTTTTTTGATTTCTATGGCATAAAAATATATTTTATTATGTATATTTAAAAAAATACTTATTAATTGAATTCAAAAATTTTAATTTATTTTATCAAACATATTTTTCAAATATATAATCCTTAATGAGATTGTAAATTATTTATTTCAGATTTTTTATTACTGGCATGATACTAATAAAGCTCAGAAAATAATTAAATAATTTATATGCTATGCGATAAAAATCAGCATTTTATTAACTTAGCTTATTGAATGTTTTAATATTAATCGTAATACTTTATAATAAATGCAAAAGCAACGTTACATAAAAAACGAAAACATGTTGACCACTGAGGAAAATATCAGTTTAAGGGAAAAAAGTGTAGCAGTGGTTGGTTGTGGTGGTTTGGGTGGTTTTATAATTGAGGAGCTTGCAAGGCTGGGCATAGGTAATATTACGGCTATTGACGGCGATGTTTTTGAGGAATCAAATCTTAACAGGCAATTGTTTTCTGAGACCGGAAACATTGGTTATTCAAAAGCACTTGCTGCAAAAGAGCGCATAGAAAAAGTTAATCCCGACATTAAGCTGTCGGCCGTTAACGAATATCTTAATGACAAAAATGCCGAGAAACATTTGAAAAACCATAATGTTGTTTGCGATGCTTTAGATAATATACCATCACGAAAATTAATCCAAAAAACATGTGAAACTCTTAATATTCCGCTTGTTTACGGTGCTATAGCCGGGTGGTACGGTCATGTATCAACTGTTTTTCCGGGAGATAATATTTTAGATTATATATATGATACAGATCAGGTAAAAGGCGAAGAACAGGAATTGGGTAATCCTTCATTTACACCTGCTCTTATAGCATCGCTTCAGGTTGCAGAAGTTGTTAAGTTACTTACAGGTAAAAATGGACTGTTGCATAAAAAACTTTTGTTTGTTAATTGTCTCGAACATAAATATAATATTATTGATATCGGCTAAGAATTAATTATTAAAACAATAAAATAATTTTTTATTTTTGCACTTATTTTTTAAAAACTAATTAAAACATACCAGCTATGGAAAGAAAAGGTTTATTTATTTTGGTGGCATTTATTTTAATGCTTTCATGTGGCGAACAACCAAAAGAAGAGGAAGCGGTTAAAGAAAAATTGGAACTTTCTGTTATAGAAATGGTAACTAATCCAATGGAATATGAAAATAAGAATGTTACTTTCGAAGGTGTAATAGGTCATATTTGCCGTCACAGTGGAGATAAGATGCGTGTTTTACAAAAGGATGACTCTGATTACAGCATTTTAGTAATGCTTAAAGATTTTACAGACAAGTTTGACACGCGGTTTGAAGGGGAATATATTTCTGCTCAGGGCACTTTAAAAACAGAAATGCGTGATCTGGGTCAACAAAATGAAGACGAAGAACATGATCACCAGGAGGGTGACCATTCATGTGAGACCACCAAAGAAGCTATAAAAAGGATGAATGAATTAGGCATTAATCCGGAAATCAGAACTTTTATAGAGCTTCAAAGTTTTGAAATAAAGTAATCATAATTTATCATCATTCAATCCTCCATAGGATAATATATACAAGTTAAGATAAATTCTCCTGAAGGGTATTTGCTTTTTTCTACGTGAAGCTTATCGGCTTTCAGTTCGATTACAAACCATATTTCAGCCATTTTTTCAATATGAAGGCTTTGTGAGTTTCTAACCCTCCAGAAGTCCCATCTTGTATCACCTTTTTGCATAGTTCCGTCATCATAGAAAATTGTGGGGGCTGATTTATCGTACTCTCCAATGCCCGGGGCTTTTTCTATAATATGAGGTATCCCCCACTTCGTATCGATAAGGTCATCCTTATCAAATATGAATTGCTCATCATCATTACATGATGCCAGATACATACCTATCATTATTAAAATGAGTTTCAGGTATTTCATTTTTTTCTTAAAATTACTTATCGATAATTGTAATTTCTACTCTTCTGTTTCTTGCCCTGTTTTCTTCGGTATCATCGGGAGCAATCGGGCGGCTGTCTTTATATCCAACATATTCTATGTTTCCAAAACCTTGATCGAACATATATTTAGCAACAGCTTCAGCTCTTTTGGCTGACAACTCGGGGTTATCGATTGTTTCCCTGCCATCAGAATGACCAGCTATCTGAATCCTGATATTTGGGTTTTGTTTCAGTTGTTCAATAAAGCGGTCAAGCTCAGCATAAGCCTCGGGTGGTATTTCATCACTTCCTGATGCAAAAACAAGATTTCTGAGCTCAACTTTTGAACCTACAATAATATTTTCTATCAATATTTCTTTCTCCACATCCTGTATAGTAAGATCCCGCTCAAGTCTTAAATCATCGGTATATAACCAGTAGCCGGGAGCTGATACCATAATCGAATAATTTTCATCTGTCATAAAGCTTGTATTGAACCTTCCGGTAGTTCTATCAGATCGCGTTGAAACAATAGTTTCACCGGTTTCATTATCTACTACTTCTACCGTAGCTCTGACGGGTTGGAGCGTAGCCCGGTCTTTGACATTACCCGATAAATTGGTGCGGCTTACGCTTACAGCCTCAACTTCTATATCTCTTTCGCTTGGACGGAAATCTATGCGACGCCTTTTTTCATCAAAAATAAAATTAACTTCAAATTGGTTATAAGCATTAAGATGCACAATAAAATTATTTTGCCTCAAATTGAAGTGTTCTTCAAAAACATCGCGTACTGAAACCACGTAATCATCGAGGCTTGGTGCATACAATTCAAATTTACCCTCACTGTCGGTAAATGTTGAGATTGTGTTGCCCCTGCTATCAACAGCTTCTATTCTTATATTTGAAACATCAATTCTGCCAAGTGTAGAAAGTTTACTTCTGTTAAGCACAACTTGTCCGAAAATTCTATTTCTTTCAAGAAAGGGAATATCTACTACCTTATCTTCAGTAACATGTACCAGCACTTCACGTACATCGGGAACAAAATTATCACGTTCTTCACCTATGTTGTTTATTTCTATCCTGTATAGGCCGGCAGCAAGATTTTCGTAAACAACTTTACCATACATATCAGATAGCAGCTTATTATTAACCAGTCGGCCCGTATATTCATAATCTTTATCAAATTCATCATAATATCTTGGATCTTCGCGATGTATTGTTACCAAAATATTAGCAATACCCGGGTCGTTAGGATCTCTCTCCAGTGTACCCTGCAGATCCTTGAACAGGTTTACCGTCAAATCGTGATACTTGATCCTTGGCTGATCCCAGTGAAAATCTTTTCTAAGCCTTATTTCAAAGTAAGTGCTTGAATAATCGTATTGATCTTCGGTAACAAGATCAGTTGATACCTGGTAACCCATGGTATTAAGAAGGGTAACAGAAAAGCCCCTGTCAAAAAAGAAATCAAGCTGATTTTGAAAATAGAACCTTGTTGTTTTATATGTAAAATCGTGTGTAAAATTTACTTGAGAAGAAAGCTTTAACATGTCCTGGTATATAAAACCTTCGTAATAAGGCATAAGGCGAAGATTTTGAGTATAAGTGCCCCGGTAGAAATAATTAATTTGCTGGTGCAATCCATAAGGCCCGTAAAAATAATTCAGAAATGTTCCCCAATCACCTCTCCTAAGGCTGAAACTAAATTGGGCGTTAAAAAATTCATCCCTTGTTTCAAGGGCAGCAATACTTGGCCCGTCTAATGGTATAGAATAATCACTAACAAAATTATATCCCAGTTCCAGGGATGGGTTAAAAAACAAATGATGATTCTCTCTTATACGTGCCCCGATCTCTAAATTGGCACTATGTGTTTCAAAAGGAGTATCATCAAAATGTATATAAGAGTTTGTTGCACGGCTTCGGTATAGCGGCCCGAAAAATAGAGCAAAACCGGGATCAAGGTATTTTGTTGTTCTGAAATTAGCTCTCCTGGAGCTGGAAAATCTATCAGAGGTTATTCCTGATTCACTTTCAATAACAGGTTTGTTTTTTCTATCATTAAACCTTAAAGTAAATAAAAGCCCGTCTTTATAATGATAACGCATTGACCCTCTAAAGTTATGTCGACCCACAAAACTCCCATAATAATTAGTGCTTCCATATTGCTCACGCAATCTGATTCTCAAATTATTAATCCTGCCCATGTAATTAACAATAAACCCGTAGCCGATTTCCTGCTGGTCAACAGTTTTATAGGTAGCATCACTCAATCCTCCATCAATAGACAAGCTATGGCCTTCAAATAATTGTAAATTGGTGCCTGCTCCATATACAAAAGCCTCTGTATTAAAAAACTGGTTATCCACATGGGCAAACCTGGTGTGAATGTCAAAATTTTTACGGTATGAATCGAAACTACCCCCATAAGTTCTTATCGGTCTAAACCGATTTTCAGCTACAACTCCGGTTATTTCATTTCTGTCTAAAAAACGATATTTAGCCTTAAGGCCTCTTCCTAATCCATATTTTAAGGGTATACTTGCAACATCTCCAAAAGCAATATTATAATCAGGGGCATTAAATGCAACTCTGTATCTGCTGTGTCTCAGAATATCATCCCGTCTTCCTATCCCATGAGCTCGAAACCTGTAATCAATATCCCTGTTTCCATCAAACAATATATTACCCATAACACTACCTGATAAGTAGGGGTCATATTCGCTAAATAGATTATGTATAATTAGTTCGGCGGTTAAAGGTATTTCTCCCGGTGGTATTGTATAGCGAAAATAATTTGTCAGATGACTGAACCAAAAAGTCGTACTGAATTGATCTTTTTCTGTTGATGCATCGAGGTCAACCCTGTAAAGTGTTTGATCCGTATAATTATTTTCATCATCCAATTGCACAGGTAAAGTTATTGTAGTATCTTTTCCGGCATCGAGACGAAGTTCAAATGCAAATTCATTATTTCTTTCCCTTGGCAACGAGACGCTCTCAGTGCTTGTTAAATTTATGTATATAACTTCATCTATATTACCCCTGTTCTCAAACATAAAGCTTATTTCACTTTCACCTGTTTCCTGGTCGAAATAAGATACACGGGTAAGGGGCCTAAAACGCAAATTTGATTCTGCCGGGATTTTAAGGTAGCAATAGGCATTAGCCAAATTTTGATCATCACGGTCTTTGACCGAAGCAATCACCGCATAACCGATTTCACCTCTAACATCCCTGGATGCAGCTACCCTCATCGGCACTACTATAGAATCACCACCTGCTATGGTAATATTGCGCCTGCCATCGGTAATAAGAGTCCAGCCCATTGGGGCATTAAAATCAACCTGGACAACCTCCGGCATAGTACCCCTGTTTACAACAGTTAAAACATTAAAAAAAGTTTCCTCAGGTTCTATTACCAGGTCCTCATGCCTGAAATATGCCTCAATTTGAGTAAAATCATAAGATTGATTGTTGGAACTTTGCGAATAGGAGTTAACAAGGCAAGCAGCATAAATAACTATAAATATCACATATTTAAAGTAGGTCTTCATTTGCTTTGTTATTGCTATTTTTCCGTAATCAATACTCTAAATACCAAATCTACCACATAATAACCGAATGGCTCGCCTAATAACTTTTTATCTCCATATTTTCCACATCTGTAGGTAATATAAACAATCTTGCTAATATCTCCTTCTCCGTCACCTTCTGTTAAAGTAACAAAATCATCTTCGAGAGGTATTTCAATTTGGTTACCGTTACCACCTTCCTTCCTGGCAACCAGGGAAATATAATCCAAGTCAAGGTCATTGTCGCCATCACCTATAATATTTTGGGTATTAGCCTTGAACTGAAGTTCCCATATATCATCCTGGCCCAGATCGTCAATATTTATTTCAAGTTTAGTCCAGTCTGCGTATTCAACACCTTCATTGTATTTGTTAAGGGAGTTTATTCTGAAATCAACACTACCTCCGCTTATTATATTAAAACTACGCGAGGTATTACCCGATAATTGCCACAAACTAAAGTTTTGAGCAAAACTGACATTGCAGGCAAAAACACCAATAATGGTTATTAAAATAAATATATGTCGTTTATATATTACCATCAAGGTGCTTTTTAACCAAAAATAACAACCGGAGATCACATAATTATATTTAATTAAAATGTGTTGGCTGAAATGAAAATATTTAATTTATTTTACCCTGAAAAGCATTTTTTGAAACTTTGCAAAATACTATACCATCACATTTGTTTTATAAAAAAAATAAAGCCGGTATCCGGTATGAGTGGCACAATATTTTGCAAAACTCAAAAGCTGCCATAAATTTTAAAAAGCCAGGTGGGGTATAATAACCCAAATTGGCTTTTTATATTTAAAAATTGCAAGCTAAAATATTTAATTATTCGCCCTCATGAGGCTGCAGGATCAAAAACACATTGGTAGAGTACCTGTCGGCAGCTAATCCTTGCGAAAGCACACTCCCTAAATTTGTTACACCTTGCAGTTCTGCAGTTGCACATTCCCAATGTATTGTAAATGCATTAGCATTAATATCACCTGCATTACTATTAGTGCCATCATATCCAACCAATAACTCGTCAGTATCTGAGGTTAAAGCCGTTACAGTTTCATGAGAGGGTATTTCAAGTTCATCAACAGTATTAGTACCTTGGGTTGCAAGCTGGTAACCGATATTTCCAAGATCCATTCCTCCTTCCATGCCTGCATCATCAGTAGCTACTAATTCATCATCTTCGGCATACATAAAAACATCCCAGTCAACAGAAGAAGCTACTGTAAACTCTGTGTCGTATGCTGCAGAATTTCCAATTCCTTCTTCATAATCAGCAAGAGTATTGAAGCTAAACTCAATATTCCCACCCGAAACAACATTCAGGCGCAAAATAGAGCTAAGTGTAACCGCAACCGGTATAACAGCTCTATCATCAACAGCTTGCCCAAATGATACATTTCCTAAAAGCAATCCTCCGATCAAAAGAAAAACTATACGTTTCATAGTACAAAAATTTAAGTTAGTAATTTAAAGATATTAGTTAACAATAATTTTTTTTTAATTACCAATAAATTGTTTTTTTATCGGCATCAAAAATAATATATTATGCATGAATTGAAAAAAAATTATTAAAATAAATTAAAAATTTAACAGAATATGATATTATAAGCCATTTCCTCCTAGTTTGAATCCAATAACCAAGACATCATCAATTTGGTCTTCATCTTTCTTCCAGTCAAAAAAGTTTTGTTTCAACAACTTTTCCTGTATATCCATTGGTTCTTTATAAATATCCAGCAAGAAATTTTTGAAATTTTTAAGAAGGAATTTTCTGTTATTCTCGCCTCCAAACTGGTCGATATATCCATCAGAGAATATATAAAACCATGTAGGTTTGTTGACAGGTATTGTTGTTTTTGAGAAATTACGTTCGGTTTCTCTTTGTACACCACCGATCGACATTCTGTCGCCTTTTACTACTTTTGCTTCGCCGTCTTGTATATAAATAATTGATGTATGTGCCCCCGAAAACTCTAATGTTTTATGCTTTTTATTGATAACACAAAGCGACATATCCATTCCATCGCGGTTATCTCCTTCTTCTTGCTTTAGTGTTCGGCGTATACCTTTATGAAGGCTGGATAATATCTCATTGGGGGTTGTAATGCCATGATAAGTAATTTCGTCAAGAAGGTTATATCCAATCATAGACATAAAAGCACCCGGCACTCCATGGCCGGTACAGTCAACAGCCGATATTATAAATTTGTCGTTTTCTATTGGCAGAAAGTCATTATTATTACCTGATTTCATGATGTTCGTTTCATGGCCTTTTGCTTTCTTTTTATTTGTTACCGGCTCCTTTTGTATTTTTTCTTTTGTTTTTTTGGAGCTGTTGTTATCTATTTCCTTAAACCAGTAAAAATCACCACTTACTGTATGCAAAGGTTTAAAGAATATAAATGATTCCGGCAAATAATCTTTCAGAGTATCACGAGGAGGCAATAAAGCTTTTTGAATATCTTTGGCATAGTTGATACTATGAGTAATTTTAAGGTTTTGGTCTTCAATTTTATAATATGCTTCCTGTAATTGCTTGCTTTTATTTGCGATTTCTTTGTTGGTTGCCTCAAGTTCTCTGTTAGCCCGCTGTTTGGCTCTATAGTTTCTAAATAATATTATCAACAAAAAAGCACCTATTACAAATACACCAATACCATATGTAATAATAACTCTTTGAGTTCGTTGTTGCTCTTCCTGCTTTTCAAGTTGAGCTTGCTGAAGTTCCCTGTCAAGCTGAAGCCTTTCCATTTCCTGTCTTGCCAAACTGTCGCGCGCATCAGCTATCAACAAAGAATCTTCTTTAGCTTCAACTATACGGCGAATCGAATCTTGTTCAGCCTCATAAACCAACTGCTGCCGCTCTATCTCCAACTCTCTTTCCCTGCGCTCAAGCCTTTCCTGGCGCAATTCAGCCTGACTCTTCTCTTCCCGGGCATGAAAATCTTCTTTAATAGATTCTGTTGCAATATAATCCTGCAAAGTGAAAAATTTTTGCTCATAATCAGAACCTTTTGCAACATTACCAATATTATTGTAATTTTTTGAAAGCTGATTATAAATATTAAGAAGCAATAATTGATAATTGTTTTCATCAGCAATCTTCTCAGCATCCTCCAAATAATCTACTGCTCTTTGATAATCGCCGGTTAAACCAACAACATATGCCAGGTCAACCAAACCAGTGGAGATCATGCGCCCACTTCCAATTTCCCTTCGCACATTTAAACTCTTTTCAAAATAATTTATAGCCCGGCGTAAATCTTCATTATCCAAATATATAAGACCAACATTGCTGTAAACATCTTTGATCTTCTCCAAATCACCAAGTTTTTCGTAAAGAGGTATTGTTTCAAGAAAATAATTTATCGCAAGATTATCCCTCTGATTATCCCAATAAATAAATGCAATTTTACTAAGGTGCGATACTGCATTTCTATACTCATCATTGTTTCTATAATAAGAAACCATCTCTTCATACTTGTCCACTTTAGTTTGATCAGCATCACTCAGAGGCCGCTGCTGCGAAAAACTATACTCACAAAACAATGACAAGACAATCAATAAAATAAGGGTATTTTTCATATTAATTAAAAATGCTACAGTAAACTTAAATCTCTAAATTGAATTTTAATAAAATGAAAACAATCAGTTATTTTCATAATTTTTTAAGCTAAATAATTAAAACTATTTACAAATATTGTTTACGTTATATTTTTTTTTATGTTATACTTTTTTTTATATTATTCAGCTAATTCTATGCCAAATATAAAGAAAAATGTCCAATCAATATGCGTATAAATACTTATTTTAAAATTACGAAAATAATGCAAAAAAATCAGAAAAACTCGTAGTAATTAATTTTATAACTTTATTGTAATTTTATGTTATTATTTGTTTTTTGTTAAATTTATTAATTGTAATATATAAAAGTTTAATTTTGTTATTAACAATGCGTATATTACTTAATATAAGGAATTAGTACAGTAGCGGTTTTATAAATTGCAGATCAAATGAAGTATAATTTAATTATGCATTTTAAAACTGCTATGGGATAATTTACGTATATAAACATAAAAAATGAGTTTAACCAAATTATGTTATTTTAAAAATTAACTTTTACTCTAATGAAAAAACTTTTTTTATTATTAATAATTCAGTTTTTTGCAATTTCAACAATTATTTTGGCACAGGATTTTGAAGTTGCACCAATACAACTTAATTTTCGAATTGAGCCCGGGGGTACTGAAAGCCGGACTGTTACCGTAAAGAATCACGGTAACAGGAAAGAATCTATAACTTTGACAAAGAGAGATTTTTTAGTCCACAGGAATGGTAACAGGGAGGTTTTACCTGCGGGTTCAATTGAAAACTCTATATCAGACTGGGCTACAGTTAACCCTTCATTTCTGGAGTTGCAACCTAATGAAGAGAAAGAAATTCAGGTTACATTTCAGGCCCCGGTTGATGATGATCATCCTGCAAAATGGGGGATATTAAGTTTTGCGTCAGCAGTTGAAAGAACAGCATATACAGCCGACAAAGATGTAGAATCAGGCATATTTTTATCGGGCAGAATAGATATTTTTTTGACATATAACCCTCCTACAGATCAAGATCCAAATGTAGTAATAAGCAACCTCAGAGAGATTTCACCAAAAGAAGACGGCCGGAGAGTATTTGCTGTTGATATAGACAATATCGGAAGCACATTAGCAAGATCTGAGATCTTTCTTATTGCTTCGAGCCTGGAAACAGATGTTGAGAAAAAATTTGAAACACAAAGAATAACTGCTTATCCACGATCTTCAAGAAAAGTTGAGCTTATACTACCTGATGTGCTGGAAAAAGGCAAATATTCGCTTGCCGCTATACTTGATTATGGCAGCAGAACAGAACTGAAAGGCACTCAAATTACAATTGAAGTTGATTAAAAAGCCCTGTTGATCATTTATGGATAAAATACATTGCTTAATTACTTCACTGATACTACTTACAATATCAGTAAATATAAATTGCCTGGGGCAAACTCAAACGTTCAGGGTTTACTATAGCTCTACCGGTGACATAAAAGAAGAATATACAGGTTATATTGAACAGGGAGACACAATAAAAGAAGGCAAATACAAATTTTATCTGCCCGGCGAAATTATAAATCAGCAAGGATATTTTGTAAATAATAAACCAGAAGGCTTGTGGAAGCTTTATTATGATGTTGGTAAACTACATCAAAAAATTGAATTCTCAAAAGGTGTAAGGCACGGAAAAATTAAAGCGTTTTATAAAGACGGGAGTTTGCAACAAAAAGGATATTATAAGAATGGCCGGTTGGACGGAGAATTTATTTCTTATTACAACGATGGTACTGTTGAAAGTATTTCAAATTATTCAAATGGAATTCAAGATGGTTTAAAGAAAATATTTTACCCCACCGGAATTATTTACCGTAAATTTGAATTAAGATATGGTATTGAACACGGCCTCTGGCAAATGTATCATGAAAACGGAATGATCAACTATAATGGGAAAAAATCAAACGGAGAATTTGCCGATACTTTAAAAGTTTATTATGAAAATGGTAATATTCAAAGAATATGCTATTATAAAAACGGGCTTTTAGAAGGTAAATACAAGGCTTTTGATAAAAATGGCAACCTTAGTATAAAAACATATTATAACAAAGGCAAAATAAATGGAAAGTATAAGGAGTATTATCCTGGTGGAAATATTCTTCAGAAAGGAAAATATTCCGAAAATAAAAAAGAAGGGATCTGGAGATCATATTATAATGATGGTTCTTTGCATGCTATCGGGAAATTTTGCAATGATGATTTTTCGGGTTTATGGAAAATTTATTTCCCCAATGGCAACATAAAGCAGATAGGTGAATACAAAAATGGCAAATCGGAAGGCTTTTGGAGATTTTATGATAAAAATGGCAATATATCAACTTATGGAAATTACAGCAGGGATCTAAAACAGGGTTACTGGATTATATATAGACACTGGAACGGTGTTAAAACGGCTGTTATTAAATTATACAACGGTTATGAACCGGCAAAAACCAATGTATGTTTTGATAAAGCAAGCAAAAACAAAGACTTATTATATATTAAATCAATGCCTCTAATTGTTACTCATAACAGACAAAATTGAAATCCAGATTTGCCATATCAGCAAAATCTTCACCTGCCTCAAGCATATCTTCGTCATCTACTAAATAATACCAATCAATTGTTAATTCAGGATCTTTAGTTTCAATTTGTTTTATTAAGTCCAATATTTCCAGAATCATTTTAGATGAGGCGGTATTAAAATATTCCATGGTAAAAGAAACCTGAGTCCCCGGCTTCGGATCTTTTGCATACCAGCAAAGCCAGTCTTTTATCTTTCTGTAAAAACCTCTGGCATCTTCAGGTAATGATCTGCCCGAAAATAAAATTTTCCCCTTTTGCTTGTCTAACAAAATCTCCGGGGTTTCTGACGTCCTCTTTTTGGTCAAAACTTCAGGTAAATCATTACCATATCCATTTCTGCTTATCTTTTTTTCCTTTGTATCCATAAATAAATTAAATGGTTTAACAGTTATATTTTTTGATTACCTCTTTTTATATATGTTTATATTAAATAAAAAACAATAACAACCCGGTCATTATTGGTTTACTTAATAACAAACAAAATTAAACTTAACACCTGCCCTTTCCTCGAAATCCTCACCGGCTTCAAGCATGTCTTCATCGTCATCAAGGTATCGCCACTCAATTTTTAATACATTTTCGTTTTTTGCTTCAAAAATCTGTTTGAATAACTCAAGTAATTCTAATACCATTTTTGAGGAGGATGAATTTATATATTCAAACTGAAAAATAACTTTAGTGTTTTGCTTTATATTATTTTTGGCATAATTGATTACCCAATCCATTATAGGTTTGTAAAAACTTTTTGCATCTTCGGGCAAAGAACGTCCTGATAATTTTATCAACCCTTTGTTTCTGTCGAGCAAAACTTCCGGAGAATCCATAGTTCCGCTAAGATAAAAGTAATTAAGGCTTGGAGCTTCACGAAGTTCTTTATATACGTCTTTTCTTGCTGAAGTTTCCATTTTTTTATTTTAAGCTTAAAATAACAACACTCAGGTTAAATAAACCTCTATTATTATAATTATTACGAAACAAATGTAAAAAAGGTTATAATTTAAAAACTCATGGAAACACGTAAAAATATTTTTTTTTAATATTAAATTTTAATTGGCTACATTAAAAAAGGCTGTTTATTCGATTTGTAAACTTTTTGTTATCAACAGCCGCATTACATATATGCTAATTAGAAAAATTGCTGACACATTTTGAAAACAAGCAAACAAAGGCCGGTAAAATATCTTAATTTTAATGAATAAAATTCAATTAGCATTTAAACGTAAAAAAACAGGAAAAATTACGTGGCAAAAAGTTGTGTTTACAGGTTATACCTGCCTATTCAACTTAAATAATATTTCTGTCAACAACATTGATCCGATCTGTTATCTCAACTAAATTTATTAAGCTTTTCACAAAAAATTAAAAATAAAAAAAGTTTTTTTTGCCTTTTAAAGTAAAACTTTTTATGTTTGATGTATACAACACAGGCGTTTTTATTGCATTAATATTATACAAGTCATTTATTTCATATGTCTACGGAAAATAAAAAGTTTGCTTCAGAAGCATTAGAAGTTAACCTTGCCCAAACACGCAAGGCAGATATTGTTATACCTGACGAACAAAAAAAAATTCTCAAATATTCAGAATCATACTGGGGTATAAATAAGCGTACTAAAGATTTTTTGCAGGAGTTAAATCATCCTTACGCTAATTACCAATTTTTAGTTGATGAATACCGAAAAATCATATTAGGTGATTTTTGGCTATATGAGCAACATAACGAAGGTAAAGAAGCATTTTTGCTATTGCTCAATATCGCTGATAATCTTTTATCCAATAATTTGAGCAACAATGAATCAGGGCAGTTATTAAGAACATTGATGGAATTTGCAGGGGTATGTTCAAAAAGCAATATGGCTTTCAGGGAAACTGTTATTGCAAAAGTTTTTTCAATACTTGAATCAATTTATCAAAATAACAGACACTTATTAATAAAAAATTCCGGTTTAATAAAAAAGCATTTCAAAGGATTAGCAGTTTCAGAAAATTTCTCGCAGCTCACTTTTGAGTTTACAAAAAAGATAGCTTTGGCCAATTTAGATTACTGGACAAAAAATGCCAAAGCCGGTGAGTGGTTTGATAAAAACAAGAAGCTTTTTGAGAAAGATTATTCCAAAGAGATAAAACTAATAGAAAGACCTTTTTTTGACCGGATCAAAAAAAATATAGAGGCATCTTCCGATTGGAAATCACTGTGCGATAATGTTCCGTTTTTTAATGATATAACAGAGCATTTTCGCAGATTCATTGATAAATTTGAAAAAAGCATTGAGAAGTTCTATTATATTATCTTTTTACTTCACTTGCCCGGCATGGAAAGCAGTCGTAATCAACTGCTTTGGGAACTGAACAGGATACTTCGCAACATTCATGATGAGCTTAGAGCAGATGAAATAGTTGCTTTCATTGATAACATATTTTCACTATTCAAAGAGCTTAAACATGATCACATGTCAACTGTTCTTGACTGTATTCTTACCCTTGGCAAGGAGGTTATAAGTATTAAGGAGCGGAAAATTATCAGCTATTTTGAAAACAAGCTTATTGAGCTTGGTTTTGTCACACCCGGTTTGGTATATATTCAGGAAAACTGGCAGTTAAAAATTGACCCTAATCATTTGAAAAATATCAGGGTATGGCTTGAACTAATAGAACATGCGCCATACACTTTCAGAAAGTTACTTTCGGCATTAATTGTAAACCTAAGGTTGGGCGGGATATTTATTTTTGACACCGATCTTTTTCAGCGCGATATAACAATGTTGCTTAACAGTGATATTTCACCTTTATATAAACAGATAAAGCAGTTGACACGCATATTCCCGGTATATTTTAATGAGATTGGTGCCGAAGGTGACCTGCGTGATGTTACTACTGTTATGGACGAGATCTCAGGCAGACAGGATAAGCTCATACATTTCCTTAGAAAACAGGTGCATATTGAAGGTAATAACTCACACATCGATCTGACTCGCAAAATTTTTCAATTCTGGTTTGACGGAAACCTGGATAATCTCAAGCCACATATCCCTGTAGATGTTTATGCAGCCATTGATAAAGAAAGCCACTGGTTTACAAATGTTCACCAGATTATTAATCAAATGTGCTTGGAAAAAAAATGTAAGCCGGTTGATTTGCTCACTTTAAGTGAGGATGAATTTGGTAATTTGCTTGAAGAGATAGAAAACGGCAGCAAAGACGATAAAAAACGGCTTAGACTATTGTTCAGGCTTTATAATCTTCTAAAGGAAAAGTATTCATTTGAAACTACCGACATTACAACTATTTTAAAGAAATACCCCTTCTTTGAAGAAAAAGAAATATACAAGCTTGATGACCATCTTAACAGTGGCAACACAGAAAAAGCTATTGGAGCAATATATAAATTCATGGAAAAGCTTAACCAGGTTATATTCAGCAAAGAATACAGCCAGGGATGGGAAAGCATATATCACAAAAGACATATTGCATTTGGTATACCTTCAATGTACGGTCAATACCGGGAGACCAAATTTGAAGCACTGGGAGTGATATTCAGGCTTGAAAAACTTGCTTCAAAGCTAATGGAGAAAAGAATTTACGGCTTTCAAACTGAATATATAACCGCCAAAGCACTTAAAGAATCATACCAGATACTTAAATTGTTTCAAAAAGGACTTGAACTAGACGGGGTTACAAGCCAGGTATTGGATTCTAATCTTCAAATGCTAAAATATGGACTTACCAGCCAAAGCTTCTCATTAGACCAGTTTATAAATCTATTCCAGTTTATAGCAAAAAATGTGAAAGAAATTACATATACATACTTTTTTAGTTTTTATGATCAGCCTTTAAGAATGATTATTCCACAACTTTTCGATACTGAAAAAAAACTGAATGAAAAAGAGTTAAATCAGCTAATTGTAAGCAAATCCGAAGTTTTTTACAGGGAAATCCTTTACTCTTCTTTTTTGATTCAGTTGCTCGATAATTTTGTAAGCAGAATAATTCATTCGTTACAAAATATGGTTGATAATTTTAGCCAGGAAGTCATTCGAAGAATAATGTCGTATGATTCTGACCTGATTATAAGCCCTTTATACAAAGAAACCTTAAAAGTTGATAATCAAATTTTTCTTGGGTCCAAGGCTCTATATCAAAAAAAACTTTATTTGTCGGGATTTCCTGTGCCTCCTGGTTTTGTTTTGACCACGGAAGTATTTAGAAGCCGCCGGGCCATACTTTCCAACCCCACATTATCAAGAGAGGTTGATGACCTGGTAAAAAGTCATATAAAAAAGTTGGAAAAGCTTACAGGCCAGCTATATGGTAGCCCTGAAAACCCGTTACTTTTATCGGTAAGATCGGGTACTGCTATTTCGATGCCCGGGGCAATGAATACATTTCTAAATGTTGGCATGAATGATAAAATAGTTGAAGCTTTCAGCCGTCAGCCCAACTTCGGATGGACATCATGGGATTGTTACCGGCGTTTTCTACAAAGCTGGGGAATGACCTATGGTATAAACCGCGATATTTTTGACCAGGTTATGATTGATTATAAAAATATTTATAAAATAGATCAAAAGATACATTTTACTTCCAGGCAAATGCGTGAAATTGCTTTTGCCTATAAAGAAATACTGGAAAAAAATAATGTTAAATTTGAAGAAGATCCATGGCAGCAGCTAAAACAGGCAATAATGAGCGTATTTGATTCCTGGTCTTCAAAAAGAGCGATTGTCTACCGGGATCACTTGCAAATTGCCGAAGAATGGGGCACTGCTGTGGTAATACAAAAAATGGTGCTTGGTAATATCTATGACTATTCGGGTACAGGAGTAGTTTTTACATACAATCCTCAAATACAAAAACCGGGAATATATCTCAACGGCGATTTCACTATGTGTAGCCAGGGAGAAGACATTGTTGCCGGGCTTGTACATGCACTTCCGGTATCGGTTTCACAAAAACAGCTAACTCAGCGTGAAAATCAGATTTCGCTTGAAGAAAGGCTGCCTGAAATTTACAACCGTTTATACGAAATTGCCTATAGCCTGGTTGAAAAACTTGGCTATAATCACCAGGAGATTGAATTTACCTATGAGTCGGAAAATCCTGAAGACTTATACATTTTACAAATACGTGATCAGGACACACGCAAAGTTGAAAGAATGGAGGTTTTCAGTGAGCCGGTATCAAACATGAAACTTTTGGCAAGAGGAATTGGTGGCGGAGGAGGTGCACTGACAGGCAGGCTGGCAATAGACATGGAAGACATAAAAATGTTGAGAAAAAAATATCCCGATGAAAAATGTATCCTCGTAAGACCTGATACGGTACCTGATGATATACCAATTATTTTTGAATGCGACGGCCTGGTAGCAGCCAGAGGCGGCACCACATCACATGCTGCAGTGACAGCAGCTAGATTAGGAAAAACATGCGTGCTTAATTGTCATCATCTAATAGTGTATGAGAAAGAAAAAGAATGTAGTATTAACGGACATATACTAAAACCCGGTGATAAAATATCTATTGACGGGTTCGCAGGAAATATTTTTAGCGGATATTATAAAACCGAATTAACTGAAATTGTCAATTAAAATTGATAACCAAAATAATTATTGAAAAGTGTTTTATGAAAGATTATAATTGATTTTGCTTTTCTTTCAAAATTGAATTATAAGTTTGTATATTTTTATTAAAACTAAATTATAACCTTAAAATTTTTATAAGCTATGAATAATATATTTAATAATAAAAACTTAATTGGCATAAATGGTCTTGGACGAATAGGTAAGTTAACATTATGGGGCTTTATTGCCAATGGTTATTTTGACGGAGCCATAATAAACGTAGGGCGTGAGGTTGGTAAAAAGCTTGAAGATGTTATCCAGGTCATTGAATCAGATTCCACTTATGGATCTTTAGCAAGATTTATTAATGGTCATAGCAGCAACAGGATTGATATTTCCATTGTTGATGAAAATGAAGGAATTATTGATTTTGACGGGTTTATAATAAAAATATTACGAAATGACCGCAATCCCGCAAATATTAAATGGAAGGAAAATGGTGTAAGTATAGTTGTTGACTGCACCGGTGTTTTTCTTGATCCAACTGCACCTCCTGATGAACCTAAAGGCAGTTTAAGAGGTCATTTGGAAGCAGGTGCACAGAAAGTGATTCTCAGTGCACCATTTAAAATCAAAGATAAGACAAGAAAAATGCCTGATGACAGTTTTATGATGGTATACGGTATTAATCACCTTGATTTTGATGCTTCCAAACATCATATACTTTCAGCTGCCAGTTGTACAACAACATGCCTGGCACATATGATGTATCCTTTGCTCCAAAACGAAGAAACATCAAAAATAATGACGGCATCTATGTCAACAGTCCATGCAGCAACCAACAGTCAAAGCGTACTGGACCTGGTTCCCAAAAAAGGCGCATCAGATCTGAGAAAAACTAGGTCGGTACTGAATAATATTATTATAACCAGTACAGGAGCAGCAAGAGCCCTGGAAAAGATAATAACCGAAATAAAAGAGATAGGCTTTATGGCCGACTCAGTCAGAATACCTACAAATACAGTATCGTTAATTATTTTAAACCTGACTTTCAGCTCACAAGTTGACGATAAAGGCGAACCTTTAATTAATAAAGACTTTTTGAACAATATTTATAACACAGCTTCAAAAGGTTATCAAAAGGATCTTTTGATTTTTAGTGAAAAACAAAATGTTTCTGCCGACATGATAGGTAACCCTGCAGCAGCAGTAATTGAAGGTCATGAAACCCACACCAGAACAGGATTTATAAACTTGCCCGAAACAGCTATGAGTTCAATTGGAATTAAAGTAGATAAAGACCTCAATTTGCCTGTTACCCATGCCAAAATTTTCGGATGGTACGATAATGAGTTTGGATATGTTAGTTGTCTTGAAAAACTAACGGATTATATTGATAAAAACATGAGATAATAACCAAGCCCTATAACTGAAAGAGTAAACCATTAATGGAGATATAAACTAAAAACATAGCCACCTTGAAAAATAAAGCAATATTTTTTAAGGTGGCAAATAAAACCTTGTTATACCAGGCGGATATTCCTGGTTAATCGCATCGGCAATATGTTTATAGTCTTCGGGGTTGTTAACAAAATCAAGTTTATTGATATCAAGCAGCAAAATCCTCATTGCCGGCTGCTGGTTAAGATATTGAAAATAACTGTCCTGTAACTTTAGAAGATACTCGTCTGGTATAGCTTGCTCGTAAGTGCGGCCACGTTTCTTTATATTTGCCTGGAGCTTCTCAACTTTTACATAAAGATGAACAAGTAGATCGGGTTTTGGCACATTTTGCTCCATAATATTGAACAAGTTCCTGAAAAGCTGATATTCATCATCACCCAAAGTTTTTCGTGCAAAGATCAATGACTTGTTCAAAAAATAATCTGATATTGTTAAACTATGAAAAAGGTCCATGCTTGGCAATTCATCTATCAATTGCCGGTATCTTTCAGCCAGGAAAGAAAGCTCGAGTGGAAAAGCATACTTGCCGGGATCTTTGTAAAACTTTTCAAGAAAGGGATTATCCCAGAACCTTTCAAGTATAAGCTTCCCGTTGAATTGTTCTGCCAGCATTTTTGCAAGTGATGTTTTACCGGCACCAATATTCCCCTCTATGGCAATGTAATTATAGTTCATAGCTTTATAATTTATTAATATTATTATTACTAAGCAGGTAAACACCCTGCTTGTCATCACACTCTTCAAGAAGCTTGTATACGGTTTTATCAAATACCGGATGTTTTAACCCGGGATCAATATCAACCAGGGGTATAAGAGCGAACCTGCGCAAATGCATTCTAGGATGAGGAATTTCCAGGCCTTTCTCATTTATTACTTTGCCGTTATATAAAAGTATATCAATGTCAATAATTCTTGATTCATAACCCGGATTTTGTCTTCTCCTGCCCATCATAGACTCTATAGAAAGAACGGCTGAAAGCAAAGCCCGGGGTGCTAATTTTGTTTTAACTGCCAATGCCTGGTTATAAAACAAATTATCACTTTCAAAGCCCCACGGCTCAGTATAATAAACCGCTGAAGCCTCAGTTATAAAACCAATATGATTTTTGATAAGCTCAATTGTTTTTGAAAAAGTATCAGGAACATTACCAATATTACCACCCAATAATAAATATACAGTATTCATGATTATTATATTATTTTTGCCTAAAGCAAAATTCTAAAAAAATTTCCATTATCAAACAATTAAGATAGTTAATAATAAAAATATTTGCTTAAAAAATTTGAAAAGCAACAATTAATTAAACTATATAATGGTTTATTAGTCTAACCTCTTAGTTATAAACCAACATTGCAATTTAAATATGATCAGATCGGTAGAGGTACTCTGTTTGATAATAGTTTTTAGTTTGGTACACATTCATGCGGCGGCTAATTTTAATACAATCGAAGCAATCCGTGATAAAAACTCAGGAGGCACAATAAAAGGCATTGTTGTTGAATCTGTTAGTCAACAGCCTCTGGAGTACGTGAATATTGCTGTTTTTCTTCATGAAAAAGGCAATGAAGAAGTAATAACGGGTACCATCAGTGATGAAGACGGCACTTTCAAAATCGAAAACCTTCCTTTAGATACTTTTAATGTACGCTTTTCTTTTGTAGGATTTAAGCCAAAGTTTGTGGAAAAGATTTCACTGGGGGACTCTGAAACTATTGTTGATATGGGCCAAGTAGAAATTGACCCGGGTGATGAAATGATTGAAGCTGTAGAAATAAGAGGTGAGCGAAAATTACTTAGTCTTGACATGGACAAAAATGTATTTATAGTTACTCGTGATATGACTTCTACCGGTGGTTCGGCTCTGGATATCATGGAATCCATACCATCAGTATCGGTTGATTATGAAGGCGAAGTAAATTTAAGAGGAAGCAGCAATGTAACTATACTAATTGACGGCCGCCCCTCTCATCTGGAAAGTCTTGACCAGATGCCGGCAACCATGATAGACAGGGTGGAAGTTATAACAAGCCCATCTGCACGTTATGACCCTGATGGCACTTCAGGTATTATAAACATTATAATGAAAAAGGAACAACAGTTCGGTGCCGGTGGAATGGTAAATTTAAACATAGGCACAGGAGATAAGTACAACGGCTCATTGCACCTTAATAACCGCATAGAACGCTTTAATATTTTTGGCAATTATGATTTCAGGATACATAGCATGGAAGGATATAATGTAACTGATCGTATGCATATCACAACAGAAGGAGATACTGTTAGGCAGTTGCATCAGTATGAAAATTTCTACCGCGATGGAACATTTCATAACTTCCGGCTTGGAACGGATTTCTTTTTAGACCCTCAAAATACAATTACTTTAATGGGTAGATTCAATCTACGTGATACCCGACCAAGGAATTATTCAAAGGTAAATCTTTTCCGTCCCTCTGAAACTGAAATGTCAACTTCTATGGAGCGGCAATTTGATGGCTTGGGACAAGAATATGTGCTGAATTATACGAGGGAATTTGATCAGGAAGGCAGGGAGTTTATGGCTGACCTTATGGCAGGTATTTCCAGTGGTGAAACAAAAAGAGACATTATAGTAGAGCCAAATAATTATAATAAAGAAGAGAAAAAGATAAAGTATGCTGAATCATCTGCACCCGGCACTCTTATATCTGTCCAAAGTGATTATGTTCATCCTTTCGGTGACAGGAGTCGCTTTGAAGTTGGAATTAAAAGCATAATTCGTGATGTGGAAGATGATTTCAGGATGTATAATGAAGATCCTGAATCGGGAGATCTGTCATTAAACAATGATTATAGTAATTATTTTCTTTATAATGAAACTATACATTCGGCATATATTATTTATGCCTTCTCAGCAGGTGATTTACACTTGCAGGGAGGCTTGCGTGCCGAGCAACATGACTCGCAGGGTGAACTAAGAGAATCTGATGATGAGGAGGATTTCAGCAGGTCGTTTTTTGAGCCTTTCCCAAGCGCTCACTTAAAATATTTACTGGACGAAAAAAATTCATTGTCATTTAGCTACAGCAGACGGATTAATCGCCCCGGGATATCACTGCTCAACCCGTTTGTTAATTATAGCGACCCCATGAATATAAGCTTTGGTAATCCTAAGCTGAAACCGGAATTTATTAATTCATATGAGCTTGGTTATCAATTTTCACAAAATCGTAAGGAATTGAGCACTTCATTATTTTATCGTCAAACCGATGATATCATTTCAAGGGAGATGACATTAACTGGCGGTGAAGACCCACAGACAATTACAACTTTTGAAAATTTACAACAAGGCGTTTCTACCGGTATCGAAATTGTCGGTAATTACCCTGTTACTTCATGGTGGCGTATTAACGGAAATATTACATATTTTTACAAATACCTGGAAGACGAGAGGCTGCCTGATTGGGATTATGAAGATGATGTATGGCAATTTCAGTTAACTTCCAATTGGGAAATATTAGAACGTTTTGATATGCAAGCTCGTTTTCACTACAACAGCGCCGAAATTACCGCCGGCAGAACCAGGGGCGGAGGATGTCAGCAGCATGGAGGACAAGGTGTCATAGATGAAAATTACTACCTCGATCTTGGACTCAGAACCGATGTTCTAGAAGGAAATGGCACAATATCTCTGAGATTGAGCGATGTGTTTAAAACACGCACTTTTGATATGTATACCTATGGAGATACATTTACTTCCGATCTTAAAAGAAGAAGAGAAAGCAGGGTATTATACCTGGGGTTTACATACCGCCTGGATGACTACAGAGAAAGACAAGATATAGAAAGGGAAGATTCATTACTTGATGAGATAGAATAAAAAACAAGATTAATTTAAATATCCAAAAAGCAAAATCTTTTCAACTGAACCCTAAAAAGAAAAAAACGGTAATACACTATATTAAAAATAACCGGCAATTTAATATTCATAACATTGCATAATACGGGAAATTAAATTAATATTGCACGAAAAAATATATAAAGCCTGTTAAATGTTTTGTTTTCATTAACATAGTTATTGTTTTAACAATCATATAACAGGTTAAATTGTTAAAACAATCTGTAGAAAACTAAATAATTATAAAAAAAGTTTATGAGTGATTTTTTATACCTTGCCAATAAACGTGAAAGCGTAAGGCGTTATCTTGATAAAAAAGTTGAAAGAAAAAAAATCGACAAGATAATAGAATCATGCAGGCTTGCGCCTTCAGCTTGCAACAGCCAGCCATGGAAATTTGTTGTGGCTGATGAACCTGAACTTAAAAACAAAGTAGCAGAAACATCTTATGGCCCGTTTTTAAAATTTAACCGTTTTGCCTCCCAGGCGCCGGTCATTGTAGCATTAGTGATTGAAAAGCCTACATGGTTGTCAAAAATTGGCGGGAATGTCAAAAACAAAGATTTTACATTGATCGATAATGGTATCGTATCAGCATATTTCTGCCTGAAAGCTGCAGAATTAGAGCTTGGTACTTGCATAATAGGATGGTTTGATGAGAAAAAAGCAAGGCAATTGCTTGGTATACCAAAGTCAAAACGTATATCATTACTTATCACACTTGGCTATCCTGCAAAAGAACAAAGAGAGAAAATCCGGAAAAAATTTGATGAAATTTGTGCATATAATAATTATTATTCCTAATAATAATACTGAAGCTAATTAATTTGTACGACTCGCCAGTATGTAAAACTTAAACAGCCTTTATAAAATAATCAAAGTCAAAACCACGAAAAAATATTTTTAACCAGTTTTTTTACCCTCTTCCTCTTTTTTCTGAAAAACAGAAACAAAAACCTTTTTACACACAACTTTAAAGCAGTGTCATCAGGATTAACCCCCCTGTTTAAAGCATAATGAAAACCAATTGTACTTAAATCAATCACATTACCATCAAATCGTTTTAGATTTGATATGCCCATTTTCAAATTAACACTCTTTTTAAAACTAACCCTGTTTAAATCAATCAAAGCAAATTCATACTTGTTGTTTTCCTGTTGTTTAATCAAAACATTTCCCGGCGATAAATCTTTATGAATAACACCGTTCTTATGAAGATAATGATATATATAATGAGCAAAATGGGGCAATATTTGCGCTCTTTGCTGTAAATCAAAACCAAACACCTGCTTCAAAGCAAAATCATGTTCAAAGTATAAGGATATATAATAACTGTTTTGTAAAATACCAATTTTGTTGTAATATTCCACGTATGCCACTGGTTCAGGGGTTTTGATATTTTTACTTAATAGCCTTTTTGCATATAAGTAAGAACGTTTTGCCTTTGAAGGCCTCAACCCGGAATAAACTAACCTGTTTATCGGATTATTATTGCCGAAAGATTTAACACAAAGCTTATTTCCTTCATGATAAATGATCTTTATTTCATTTCTTTTTTTATAAATAGTTTCTCCGTTTAAAGGGAAAAAATCTTTTATTTGCAAAATAAATTTTCTGTATTTTTCTAAGCTACCGTTTATTTCATATCTTACTTTACCCATCACACAGCAAATTTTAGCTCCATTTACTAATAAAAATCAAAAATAAATAAAAAAACACTGCGTATAATATAAACCAACCGGAATTAAAACTTGCTTAAACTTATAATAATTTGAAAATATATCTACATAATTAATTTTCAAAACAACCCATTATCTCCTAAATAGCTTAGAATAAGCAATCTTAAACAAAGTACAAACAATATTTATTTGTTAAATAACTCCTATTGGAATAATTTAAAAAATATTTCGTTATAATTTATTATATATTCATAATACAAGCAGGTTTTTTAATTAGCATCAAAGCATCTGATTTTTTTACAGCTTTATTAAAAAGTTAACAATCAAAATATTTTTATCTGATTTGACCTGATAACAATTTAATAAAGATTCAGAAATAATGATCACTAGTATAACATAATGATATTATTATTTTGCCAAAACTTCCTGCTTTCATAATTATTAACATAATAAATATTGACATTGCAAGTATTTGTGAAATTTATCCGTATAACACTTAATCAAAATATTTTAATTTTGCATTTTTCTGTTTACTTCATATTTCAAGAATAAACATGGTATTATTCTCTCAAAAAAACATTACAAGGGAGTCGCTTCATCGGTGGGTTTACTTTTTTTGCTTATGTTTGCTGGTAATTTCAATACCCACATCCCGTAGTTTTATAGTTGTCAGCCAGGTATTACTTGGTATCAACTGGCTTGCTGAAGGGCAATTTAAAACAAAGCTCAATAACTTCTTTAATAATAAGCCTGCTATTGCTTTTTCCTTGATATATGTTTTATATATTATCGGGCTTTTATGGACAGAAAATCTGGCTTATGGTATTAATTCAGAGCTTAAAACCAGTCTGCCGATATTAACATTAACCCTGGTAATTAGCACATCACCATCTTTAGATATAAAAAAAATAAGAATTATACTTTTTCTTTTCATTGCTGCCGTTTTATCTGTTTCTTTTATAGGTTTATATATATATTTAACTAAAGACAATGCCGGTTTTCGTGACATTACACCATTTGCTTCACATTTATATTTCAGCATGATGCTGATAATTTCAGCCTTTCTTTTACCCTGGTTGGCAAGGCAAATAACAAATAATAAACTCTGGCTAATCACATCTTATTCTGTATCTGCATGGATGATAATATTTGTTTTTATTACCAGGTCACTATCGGGGTTAGTTTCTTTAATAGGTGTTTTATTTTTTTTAATGGCTTATGTTATTGTAAATCATAAAAACATTGTTTTAAAAATTTCGACATCTCTTGTATTTGTTTTATCAATTTCTCTGACAATCTGGGGGGTAGTATATTTATACCAATTATCATCTTATGAAACTAAAACTGACTTTTCTTCTCTTGATTCATATACAAAAGAGGGCAATCCATATTTTCATGATACTACCAATACTTTACGTGAAAACGGCAACCTTGTCTACAAATATATTGCTGAAGAAGAATTAAAAGAAGCATGGAATGAAAGAAGTGAGCTTGATTATTATGACAGAAGTCACTCACGAGTAAATGTAAGAACTGTTTTGTTAAGATACATGACTTCAAAAGGATACAGAAAAGACAGGGAACATATGAATCTGTTAGACAGCGAAGACATAAAAGCTATAGAAAATGGTGTGCCAAACTATTTATATGTAAATTGGCCCGGTATTTTGGTGCGATTGCATAAAACCATGGCCGGATTACAAAAATACCGTGAAACGGATAATCCAATGGAGAGTACTTTTACCCAAAGAATTGATTTATGGAAGGCATCGCACGAGGCATTTAAGAAAAAACCTGTAATTGGTTGGGGCACCGGTGATATACTTCAAGCAGTTGAATACGGATTAGAAAAAAATAATTCACCATTAAAAGGTTACAGAGAATACAAACCGCACAATCAATACATGGTTTATTTGCTTAAGCTCGGAATTGCCGGTTTGATATTCTTTTTATTACTGTACATATACACCGCAGTTAAAACCCGTTCATACAAAATTTTCCCTTTCAATATATTTGTAGTTGTGTTTGCTTTTAATATGCTCGGAAACAATCCAATTGAAGCTCAATTCGGACTTACCATGTTTGTCTTTTTTACATTATTCTTCTGTTTTATTTATCCTAAAAGTATTAATATTAAAAAGCCAATCAATACAAATAATAAAAATTGATCATAACTACTTATCACAATTCCTTCAGCAGTCCATCTTTAATAGTTATTTCAATTAAACCATTAAAAGAAAAATTACTTAACTTTCTACCAAGAAGCTCAAAAAAATCCTGCCTTTGAAAATGCGGACTTTTGGCAGCAATATAGATGTAGCCCCAATTTTTATATATTATACCATTATGTGATAATTCCAGTATTTTTATAAAACCAAAATCTTCTCTTTTTATCGTTGGAAAAACGCGATGTATAACGTTGGGAAAAAAATAATCGTATGATACTACTTCATACTTATTTGGAGAGGTATCAATATTAATCGTACCGTTAAAAGCATCTTCGATGCCGGCCAAACCAAGTTTATTAAATCGTTTTTTTTGACGTTTAATTGACCTGTTTGCCCCTCCTATCCCATGAATATGGTATCCTTTTATCTTCATGCCATGCAACTTTGCTTTTAAAAACTATTTCTTTGTCAGGAAACCTTTTTTCTTTGTCTTTGACTGATTTTTTCAAAAATAAAAGATTCGATTTTATCAATCATTATATCCATTCTAAAATTATTTCTAACAAATGATTTCGCATTTTCAGTAAGTTGTAAACAGTCATAATCATTTTCAAGAATTTTTTTTACTGATCCGGCAATAGCTGTCGGATCCTCAGGCGGGACAAGTATTGCATATTTACCATTGTCTGTTAGCTCTTCAGCACCATTAACATTTGTCATAATCACCGGCTTGCCATAAGCCATAGCTTCCATTGCAGCATTCGGCATACCTTCGTATAATGATGTCAGCAAAAACATGTTGCATCCCTTCAGGTAAGGAACAACCTGTGAACGATATCCCGCGAAATGAACCATGCCGGAAACACCTTTTTTTTCAGTATATTTAACAAGCTCATTCATTAATTTGCCGTCTCCTATCACATAAAAAATCACATCATCAATATTTTTTTCCTTCAATAAAGCTGCGGCATCAATCAGATAGTTATACGCTTTTTGTGAAGCCAAACGACCAACACTTAATATAATTTTCTTGCCCGGAAATTTTTCAGAAAAGTCAAAAGACGGCAAAGAATCATCTATAATTAAACCATTATAAATTACTTTAATAAAAGATTTTGCCATTAATCCATTTTGAATATAAAAATCTTTTATTGTTTCAGTATTTGTTATTATACCATCCGCCAGCTTCTTAATAAAAAAAATACGTTTCTTTTTGCTTGACTGAGGCGGTAACCCGCTACGAACCAAAACTACGGGTTTTAAACCCAACCTGGCTGCCGTGCCAGACACAGCCAAATCACGCCCTTTAGTAATAACAACATCTATTTTATTCCGCCTTAAAAACAAAGCAATTTTCAAAGCCATATATATACTTATGTTGCAATTTATATTAAAAGCTACTGTGTTAATGCCCCGGTCAGCAGCTACTTTAAGTAGTTCTGAATTTTTCCTGCTACCTATAAAAACCTTATGACCTCTTTGCATCAACCCGGCAGCAGCATTAACAACCCATCTTTCACCACCTCCATATTTATTTTTGCCGATGGTATGTATAAATAAAATCCTCATAAGTATATAATTAATAAAAACAACAGCTTATCTGCACAACCCATGTAACCACTCCATTTAAATTATTTAATAACTAATTTTAAAAAAACAATCTGTCTTTTTAAACAGCCACGTCAAACTCTCTTAAAGCTTCGTTCAGTGATGTTTTCAAGTCGGTTGACTTTTTTCTTTCACCGATTATAAGTGCACAGGGAACTTGATATTCGCCGGCGGGAAATTTTTTTGTATAAGAACCCGGTATAACCACTTTCCCGGGTGGTATCTCTGCCTTATAAACTATTGGTGTTGTACGGGTTACATCAATTATTTTGGTTGAACGTGTAATAACTACGTTGGCTCCCAATACAGCCTCAGCACAAACTTTAACTCCCTCTACGATTATTGAGCGTGAACCAATAAAACAACCATCTTCGATTATAACAGGTGAAGCCTGCAATGGTTCCAGAACACCACCTATGCCAACACCCCCGCTTAAATGAACATTTTTGCCAATCTGGGCACAAGAACCAACAGTAGCCCACGTATCTACCATAGTTCCGCTATCAACCCATGCACCAATATTAACATATGAAGGCATCATTATAACCCCGGGAGCCAAATAGGAACCGTAACGTGCTATCGCATGAGGAACAACCCTGACACCTAAATTATTATACCGGCTCTTTAAAGGTATCTTATCATGAACCTCCATAATACCTGCCTGCATAGTTTGCATCTTCCTTAACCTGAAGTACATTACAACAGCCTTCTTAACCCATGTATTTACTACCCACTCCCCCGACTCAAAAGATGCAACACGAAGCTTACCTTTATCAAGAAATTCAATAATCTGTTCAACACTTTTGATGTATTTACTCTCTTTTAACAAGCCCGGATCATTCCAGGCTTCATCCATATATTTTTCTAATCCTTCCATATACTTACAATTACTAAAATTGTCATTAATACTAAAAAAATGATTTTTAAAAAAACAAAATTAACCTATATTAAATAAACTTAAATTAAATATAAAATTAATTTTTCAGCCGCATAATTCTTAAAACCAAAATTTATTAACCGAAAACCTAATAAAATATTAAATATAGCATAAAAAACAATCACCTCTCAAAACTTTATCCTAATATTCCTGACCTTGGTTTAAAAGTTTTTATTTACAAACCCTACCCATTAAATAATTTAAAAAAGAAAAAAGTTGGAAAGATAAAACACCATAAATTATTATTTGGCTCATATAATTACATATATAATAATATAACATTAATTGATGACATGTTTTTAGAATAAATTTTTTATATTAAAACTTGCTGTTAATATAAATTATTTGTTTATTTGTAGTATAAAATATTTTGTTTTTTGTGGTAGGCTTGGCATATTAATAATTCAAGTGGGTTTTTTCCGGCAATATTTCCGGTTTAATAAAAAAATCCTCGAAAAAAAAGATCTATGAAAAAAGTTTTATTTCAAACAACCTTATTGTTATTGTTTTGTATTGGCATTTTTGCACAAACATCAAAACAGCCTGAAACGGGTGACGGTTCACAAACAAACCCATACAGAATTTCCAGTTTATCAAATCTTTATTGGATATCTGAAAGTTCTGAAAGGTGGTCTTATCATTACATACAGACATCCGACATAGATGCTTCTGAAACAATTAACTGGCATGACGGGGCTGGTTGGTCACCAATTGGATATTATTTATATGAAGGAGATTACAATAATAGCTTCACCGGGTCGTATGACGGGCAGGGGCACACTATTGACAATCTCTATATCAACAGGCCTAATGAAGACAAGCAGCAGGGATTATTTGGTATAATATATTTATATGCGTCAATTAGTAATTTGGGTGTTACAAACGTGGATATCACAGGGGATGAATCAGTTGGCGGCTTAGTAGGATGGAGTTACTGTTATAGTAATATTATAAATTGTTTTGTAACAGGTAATATCAGCGGTAACTCGGATGTTGGAGGTATTGCAGGAGCCATCATGACTGAGTGCTCAATTAAAGACAGCTATTTTATTGGTGATGTAGAAGGAGATTTAGCAGGAGGAATTACGGGTTTTAATGTAAACTCAAGTGTTATAAACAGTTACAGCAAGGGAAGTGTAAGTGGCGACGGTGTTGGTGGCTTAGTTGGGATAAATACTAATTCAGCAAAAATAAAAAACAGTTATAATAAAAGCAATGTTACAGGTAATGCAATAGCAGGCGGGCTGGTTGCACAAAATTTAGGAAATTCATCTGTGAACAACTGCTATAGTAAGGGCGATGTAACAGGCAATAATCAGGTAGGCGGGTTAATAGGTTTTATTTGGGAAGCATCTGTAACCAATAGCTATAGTATAGGAAGCGTTACCGGCGGCACTGAAGTTGGTGGTCTGATAGGCTTCAACCTTCAGGCAGATGTGACTAATAGCTACTGGGATATGGAAACATCAGGCCAAACCAGCTCACAAGGCGGAACCGGAAGAACAACAGATGAGATGACCTATCCCCACTCTAACAATACCTATACAGGATGGGACTTTCAAAATATTTGGTCTGAAGATATAAACCACTCCGTTAATAAAGGCTATCCGTTCCTGATGGAAAAACCAACATCAATTTCAAAAACAACAAATCAAATTGAAGAAATACTTGTGTATCCTAACCCTTTCCGCTCTGAAATAACAATACGTTTTAATTATTCAGGAAATGACCCTGTTAAATTAATTATATACAATACAGCAGGACAAACCGTAAAAGTTGTTGACTCATTTTCAAAAGACAACAAGGGTTACTATTTCGTATGGCACTCAAATGCAGATAACAACACTGATGTACTACCGGGAGTATATTTTGCAGTCATAAGATCAAACACAAAACTTTTAGGATCAAGTAAGATACTGCTAATTAAATAAAACCTAAATTTCTAAATTGAATTTTTATTTCAAAAAAATTGAATTTGTTTACATGTTTAAAAAGAAAAAACTGAAATTTTTACCTGTTTTTCCTTACTAATTCTACTTTTTTATATATAA
>PUKZ01000092.1 GCA_003550725.1 Bacteroidales bacterium
ATTTTTATTTGTATCTTTCATCTCGGAAGTGAGTTTAAAGTGTTTTGTTTATTTTGTTTAATGCCTTAAAGATAAGCATTTTAGCTCACTTCCGTTATTTTTTATTTTAGATTTTTAGGTAGTATTAAAAAAATCCAATACGAGCTAAACTAATATAGTTTTTTGCTCTCATTTCTTTTTTATTGTAATTTTGCTGCAAATTTATATTGTTAAGACTTTTAAAAATACCAGAAAAATGAGTCATAAAGAAAAACCGAAGTTGTTTAAAGATTTTCCGCCTGTTTCCACCCGGCAATGGGATGATAAAATCCGGGAAGACCTTAAAGGTGCAGATTATGAAAAAAAACTGATATGGAATACTATTGAGGGGATAAAAGTAAGGCCTTATTACAGGTTAGAAGACAATAAAAAGCTGGATCAAACTTTGGCTCTTCCGGCTGAATTTCCTTATGTAAGAGGAAAGGACTACAAAAATAATGACTGGAAAATCAGACAAGATTTTGAAGATAAAAAAATCAGCCAGGTTAATTCAAAAGCCCTTAACGCAATTGAAAAAGGAGCAGAAGCTATCGGATTAAATGCACTGGGAATATCAAACAGACAGGAACTTGCTGAAGTAATCAGTGGAATCAATCTCAGCAAAATATCTCTGAGTTTCATCCATGCATTGAATTATAAAACACTTTTAAAAGAATTCCTGAAAGTAATATCTGAAAAAAATATTAATTTAGAAAAAGTACAAGGTTCATTTAATTTTGACCCCTTAGGCTATTTTGTTTTGTACGGAAAATTTTTTCACACACAAGAAGACAACTTTAATGATGCTGCCGACCTTATCAATATAGGTAAAGCTCATATGCCGCTTTACAAATTAATAAATATAAGCGGGCAGCATTACCATGAAGCAGGAGCGTCTGTTGTGCAGGAAATAGCTTTCACACTTGCACAAGCTAATGAATACCTTGTACAACTAATCGGCAAAAAAATACCTATAGATGAAATAACACCCCGAATGCAATTTACCATATCTATCGGCTCAAGTTATTTTATGGAGATTGCAAAAATCAGGGCTTTAAAAATGTTATGGGCAAATATTGTAAAACAATATAAGCCAAAATCTGACAAAACTTGTCAAATAACTATTCACGCATTATCATCCACCTGGAACAAAACTATTTATGATCCATATGTTAACCTTCTTCGCTCGACTACCGAAGTAATGGCAGCATCTGCAGGTGGTATAGATAGTATGACTGTCAACCCTTTCGACTCTGTTTTTAAAAAGCCTGATGATTTTTCAAAACGTCTTGCACGCAATCAACAAATAATAATAAAAGAAGAATCATATTTTGATAAAGTGGTTGACCCGGCCGGCGGGTCTTATTACATTGAGCAACTTACTCACTCAATAGCCTCCGAGGCATGGAAGCTTTTCCAGTTCATTGAAAGCAAAGGTGGATTTATTAATGTTGCAACTGATGACTTTATAACAAGAGAAATAGAGCAGACCTGCCAAAAACGTGATATGAACATTGCTATGCGTAAACAGGTTTTTGTTGGATCAAACCAATATGCTAATCCAAAAGAAAAAGTACTCGATAAAATACAACCAACTGCCAAGCTTTCAGATATCGGTGGCTTAAAACCTTATAGAGGCGCCCAAAATTTTGAAGCACTAAGATTAGCCACCGAAGATCATCTTCAAAAAGGATTTGAGGCACCCAAAGTATTTCTTTTTACCTATGGAAATCCGGTTATGCGAAAAGCCAGGGCAGGATTTACGACAAATTTCTTTAGTTGCGTAGGGTATAATATTATCCAAAACACCGGATTCGATAGCATAGAAAAAGGAGTAGATGCAGCTATTAATGCAAAATCTGATATCGTAGTACTTTGCAGCTCAGACGAAGAATATGAAGAAATGGCTGAAGCAGCCAAAATGATTAAAGAAAAAGCTAAAAACACTATAGTTATTGTTGCAGGCTATCCCAAAAATCTTCTGCCAAAACTTCAAAAAGCAGGAGTTGATGATTTTATTCATATCAAGTCTAATGCTTTGGAGGTATTGCGCAAATACAACGAAAAATTTAACATAACCTGAAAAAATAGTAAACATTAAAATATAATTTCAAAATGAGACCAGATTTCAGCAATTTATCATATCAAGCCAAAAGTAATTTGACTCTCGATTATAAACAATGGGAAAAAGAAAAAGGAATAACAAAAGACTGGTTCACACATGAAAAAATTCCTGTAAAGCCCGTTTATGGTGCTGATGATCTTTTGGAAATGGAGCACCTTGATTATGCCGCCGGCATACCTCCTTACCTCAGAGGTCCATACAGTACAATGTATGCCGTTAAGCCATGGACTATAAGGCAGTATGCCGGATTTTCCACAGCCGAAGAATCAAATGCTTTCTACAAAAGAAACATTGCGGCAGGTCAAAGAGGTTTATCGGTTGCTTTCGACCTGGCTACTCATCGCGGTTATGATTCTGATCACGAAAGGGTCGTTGGTGATGTTGGTAAAGCAGGTGTTGCTGTTGATTCAATATTAGACATGAAAATATTGTTCGATGACATACCCCTGGATAAAATGTCGGTTTCAATGACCATGAATGGAGCTGTTTTACCTGTTATGGCTTTTTATATTGCCGCTGCCGAAGAGCAGGGTGTATCGCCTGATAAACTTGCCGGCACAATACAGAATGACATCCTAAAAGAATTTATGGTCAGAAACACTTACATCTATCCTCCCCAGCCATCTATGCGTATCATTGCCGATATTTTTAAATATACATCACAAAACATGCCCAAGTTCAACTCAATAAGTATTAGTGGCTACCACTTGCAGGAAGCAGGTGCAACTTCTGATATCGAACTTGCTTACGCCCTTGCTAATGGGTTGGAGTATTTGCGTACAGGGTTTGAAACCGGCATGGATATTGATTCTTTTGCACCCCGATTGTCTTTCTTTTGGGCTATGGGAATGAACCACTACATGGAAATAGCAAAAATGCGGGCAGCAAGAATGTTATGGGCTAAAATAGTAAATCAGTTCAATCCAAAAAATCCAAAATCATTAGCCTTGCGCACACATTCCCAAACATCAGGCTGGAGCCTTACCGAACAAGACCCGTACAACAACATCACGCGCACATGCTGCGAAGCTATGGCTGCCGTTTTTGGGCATACACAATCATTACACACAAATGCACTTGACGAAGCTATTGCCCTGCCAACCGATTTTTCAGCAAGAATAGCACGTAATACCCAATTATACCTGCAGGAAGAAACAAATGTATGTAAAGCAATTGACCCATGGGCCGGTTCTTATTACGTTGAAAGTCTTACCCACGAAATCGCTCACAAAGCATGGGAGCACATTCAGGAAATTGAAGAGCTGGGTGGTATGGCTAAAGCACTGGAAACCGGTGTGCCAAAAATGAGAATTGAAGAAGCCGCAGCACGAAAACAAGCAAGAATAGACAGCGGAAAAGACATAATAGTAGGAATTAACAAATATCGACTCGACAAAGAAGACCCCCTTGAAATACTCGATATCGACAATTCTGCAGTTAGAAAATCTCAGATCAAAAGATTAGAAAAACTAAAAGCCGAACGAAATAATGAAGAAGTAAAAGTAGCACTGGATAATATTACTAAAGCATGTAAAACGGGGGAAGGAAATCTTCTTGAACTTTCGGTAGAAGCAGCACGTAAACGTGCTTCCCTGGGTGAAATATCCCTGGCTTGCGAAAAAATATTTGGCCGCTACCAGGCCGTTACACGTTCTATTTCAGGAGTATATTCTATGGAAATTGAAAACAATGATAGCTTTGCTAAAGCTCGAAAAATGACTGATGAGTTTGCAAAATTAGAAGGAAGAAGACCACGCATCATGATAGCTAAAATGGGACAAGACGGACATGACCGAGGTGCAAAAGTAGTATCTACGGCTTATGCCGATATGGGATTCGATGTAGATATAGGCCCTCTCTTCCAAACACCAAAAGAAGCCGCAAAACAAGCAGTCGAAAATGATGTACACATAGTTGGTGTATCAAGTCTTGCAGCCGGACATAAAACACTTGCCCCGCAAATAATAGAAGAATTAAAAAACCTGGGCCGTGATGATATTATGGTTATTGTTGGAGGAGTGATACCTTCACAAGATTATCAATTCCTCTATGATGCAGGTGTTGTGGGTGTGTTTGGCCCCGGAACAGTTATATCAGAAGCCGCAATTAAAATACTTGATATTCTTATAGAAATGAGAAAGTAATTATATTATACTTGATTAAAATAAAGAGATAATTATTTTCGAATACCATCAAACAAACTACAAAATCATGAAAATATTAATAAAAAACATAAAAGAATTAATACAGGTTGAAGAAAAAGTTGCCAGAAGCAAGGTATGCGGCAAAGAAATGGCAGAACTTCCATCTATAAAAGAGGCCTATCTTTATATTAATGATGGCCTGATCAAAGATTTTGGTAAAAATGACAGTCTTGCTTCCAGTGAGTTTTATAATGAAATAACAGCTAAAGATGTTAAAACTATAGACGCTTCCGGCAAGCTGGTGTTGCCATCATTTTGTGATTCGCATACACACATAGTATATGCCGGAAGCCGCGAAATTGAGTATATAGATAAAATAAAAGGCCTATCATACGAAGAGATAGCAAAACGTGGAGGTGGAATACTTAACTCAGCCAAGCGAATGCAAAAAGCTGATGAATCTGAACTTATAGAGCAAGCCCTGGAAAGATTAAATGAGATTAAAATGCTCGGAACAGGCGCTGTTGAAATAAAAAGCGGTTATGGCTTAACAACAGAGTCAGAACTAAAAATGATGCGGGTAATTAAAAAGCTCAAAGAATTGACACCACTTACAATTAAGTCAACCTTTATGGGAGCTCATGCAGTACCGCTTGAATACAAACAAAATCAAAAAGCATACGTAGATAAGGTAGTAGACGAAATGATACCGGCTGTTGGAGACGAAAACCTCGCTGATTATATCGATGTATTTTGCGACAGGGGTTTTTTCACACAACAGGAAACCGAAAGAATACTGGAAGCCGGCCTAAAATATGGTATGCAACCAAAATTACATGCCAATGAGTTGGACTACTCCGGTGGAATACAAACAGGCGTTAAGTATAATGCTCTTTCAGTTGATCATCTTGAATTTACCGGTAAAGATGAAATTGAGGCTTTGCTTAATTCCGATACTATGCCTACATTACTGCCGGGTGCCGCCTTCTTCTTAGAAATAGTCTATCCGCCGGCACGAAAAATGATCGAAAGCGGCCTGCCGGTGGCAATGGCAAGTGATTACAATCCCGGGTCTTCTCCCTCAGGAAATATGCAGTTCGTCACATCACTGGGTTGCATAAAAATGAAAATGCTGCCGGAAGAAGCAATACATTCGGTTACTATTAATGGTGCATACGCAATGGGAGTTGAAAGCAATATGGGAACCATAAAGAAAGGTAAAAAAGCAAATATTTTTATAACAAAAAAAATACCTACCTATTCTTTTATTCCATACAGCTATGGAAGCAACAATGTTGATAAAGTGATTGTGAATGGTAAGGTGCAGTAAGGACGCCATATGTCGCGTTTACATGAAATTACAGTCATTAGTGGAGCAGCATGGATCTCCATAATACTCTGTTAAATGGTATTGCTTAATATCCAAGCCATACATGGCAATTATAATGCTTTTAGCCGGAATCAAAACCATTCAAAGTATTAATCATTATGAAACTTGTTTCATAATGATCTTCCTATTTTGTGAAGCAATCAGAACGCTGAAAAAATCCTCCTTCCTGTTTTCCACACATTCTTTGGGACACTTATATAATAAACTGATAATCAGATATAATTCTTTATTTTTGGGTGTCCCAATGAGAAAAACAGGAGTTGGTTTGTTATTTGATAAATTGAATTTTGGAATTTGTTTGTTATTTGTTATTTGCAATTTGTTATTTTATTGCTGTACATATATTTTGCGAAACAAAACGCATAACTTGCTGAAATACAGCACAGGATCAGGAGTTCTGATATTAGGTTTTTTGTTTTTGCAATAATTTTCTTTAGCTTTGTTATATAGAATAGAAGTTTTGTAGATTTTTTTGAAGCACATGTCATACCAATTATAAGAAAACATAACTTAAAAATTTAAAATAATATGAAAGATTGACAATTTTGTATTGTATAAATTATATTAAAATTCTGATATTTAATGATGTATTTTTAAATTTTACTTATTGGATTAGAATTATTTAGTAACGAGTAACGGGTCTTACTTAACATACTCGTCACTTCTTACCTGTTAATATTAATCATTTTCTCTTATCAACGCTTAGTTGATGATGGTTTTATAAATAAAATTTTTACGTAAATAAAGTGTTTTTTTGGTCTATAAAAAATGAAAGCTGAAAATCATTTGCTTAATGTTTCAAAACGAAGGGGATATGAATGACAAAAAGAAAAAATATATTAGGCATAGATGTTGGTTCAATTGCTGCTTCTATTGCTGTTATTGATGACAGCAACCAGATTGTCCATACTTCTTATACTTTTCATAAAGGGCAAATAGTTCAAAGTCTAGCTAAAATACTTAAAGAAGTTGATCTTTCGAAAATTAAATCGGTAGGATACACCTCTTCAACTCCGAAAATACTTAATCACGGTACAATGAGTGATTCCAGGGTTGCCCACATAACTACGGCAAAATTGTTAAATCCGGGTGTTAGAGCGTTGTTGATCATCGGAGCTGAAAAATTCGGTTTGGTTACTTTTAATAAGCGGGGAGAGTACCTTAATTATAAACCAAACACCTCATGTGCTGCCGGCACAGGTAATTTTCTTGATCAACAGGCTGAAAGACTTAACCTTAAAGACATAAAAGAATTTAGCACCAGGGCTCTTGCCAACAAGGAAGCAATCCCTTTGATCGCATCGAGGTGCGCTGTATTTGCAAAAACTGATCTTATCCACGTGCAGCAGGAAGGATATTCGCTGGAGGGTATTTGTGACGGATTATGTTATGGGCTGGCCAAAAACATTGTAGATACTGTTTTTGTTGACAACAATAAAACTCCTGTTGTTGCCGCAGGAGGAGTAGCTCTGAACCGGGCCGTCATCAATCACCTCGAAAAAATAACAGGCCGGTCAATAATAGCAGATAAAAATGCAAGTGTATATGGCGCTATAGGAGCTGCATTAAATAGTAAAGAAGAAGACCTTAGTACGGACTCTGAGATCACAGATGCTAACCAGTTAATAACTCCGGAGAAAAAAGAAAAAAAACTGTATTACCTTCCCCTGGAGCTAAAGCTTTCAGATTATCCCGATTTTGAGTCGCTAGAAAGGTATGAGTTCCAATCAAATCTTTTCCCTGCAATGAAGCCTGTGGAAATTGATATTTATTTAAGATCTACACAGCATGACATACCCGTGTATCTGGGTATAGATATTGGTTCTACAAGTACCAAGGCTGTATTGCTTAGCAGAGACAAAAAGGTTGTAACAGGGCTTTATACGCGAACTTCAGGGCAGCCATTGCGGGCTGTACAGGTTATCTTCGAGTCCATAACAGATCTTGAGAAAAAACATGGTTTTAAGTTCAATATTGTTGGTACAGGAACGACAGGGTCGGGAAGAAAGTTTGTGGGGAAGATCCTTGGAGCGGATCTTATGCTCGACGAAATCACAGCCCACGCCTCTGCGGCTCATGAGTTGAACCCCAATACGGATACTATTATTGAAATAGGTGGCCAGGATTCAAAGTTTACCCTGATGAACAATGGCATGGTCACTTTCTCGGTCATGAACAATATCTGTGCTGCAGGTACAGGTAATTTTATTGAAGAACAGGCAAAAAGACTGGAATGCCCGTTAAGTGAATACTCACAGCGCACTGAAAACGCGAAAGCGCCTCTTGCAAGCGACCGCTGTACAGTGTTTATGGAACGCGACCTTAACTATTACCAGAATGAAGGATATGAGGCAAATGAGATACTTGCCTCCGTCCTTCACTCCATAAGAGATAATTACCTGTCAAAGGTTGCCACTGAAGGACTAATAGGAAAGAACATAACTTTCCAGGGAGCTACGGCAAAAAACAAATCGCTCCTGGCAGCTTTTGAACAAAAACTGCAAAAACCAATAACTGTTTCTAAATTCTGCCACCTAACAGGTGCCCTGGGCACAGCCCTCGAATTAAATAAAGAAAATTCAGATTCAACAAAATTCAGAGGCCTGGATCTATATAAAAAATAAATCCCCGTTTATAGCGAAACGTGTCAGTTTTGCACGAACAACTGCAAACTAAAAGTTGCAAAGATAGGTGACGAAATAGAAGCCTACGGTTTCTTATGCGGAAGAGATTATAATGAGAAAAAATTCGTTAAGAACCCATCACTGTCATTCAATCTGACATCAAAAAGAAAAGAAATTTTCAAAATCACACCCAAAACAACAGACAGTACAACAACTATTGGGATACCTGCAGGCCTGCACCTTTATGAAGAGTTGCATTTTTGGCGGAAATTTTTTGACCTGTTGTCTATTCAAACCATCACAAGCGAAAACTATAAATATCCTGTTAAGGATGGTAAAAAGCTTAGCGGGGCAGAATTTTGTGCACCGATAACGGCAATCTATGGCCACGTGGATTACCTGTTGCAAAAAGCCAACTATGTATTCTTGCCGGTTTATTTTGAGGAAAAGACAGAAACAAAACTGGATCGGAAGTATTGTTACTATACCCAGTTTGTAAACTCTTTAGTAACAACCAGTAATAAATTTAGCTCCAGGGAAAGAATACTTTCGCCTACCCTTAAATCAACGCATGGCGATATCTTTGTATATTTTGAATTATTTAAAA
>PUKZ01000016.1 GCA_003550725.1 Bacteroidales bacterium
GTTGCACCGCTAATGGCATCAATCCATGATTCAGGCAGGTAATTGCATGATGTAATTATTAAAGATAACAATAGTGGTAAGCTTAGTTTTATCATATTTCTGTTCATAGTAAATTGTTTTTTGAGTTTTCGACATGCATTATTTACAAATCGTAAAAGTAAAAATAAATGCATAAAAGTGATAGTTTTTTCTTATTATTGTAGGCATAAAAATCTTCAAAATGTCGAAAAAAAATTCTCATTTAAGATTAAATTTCAAGTTCTGGATTGAAACAGATGAGGGCGTTAATATTTTGGGCGAAGGAAAATGGAAATTATTGAAAGCAATCAGGCAAACAGGATCATTAAAAGCAGCGGTTGAGGAATCAGGTTTTGCATACAGAAAAACATGGGAAAAACTTAAAACGATTGAAAAAAGATTGGGTTTTAGGCTGATAGAGAAAACAAGAGGCGGTGAAAAAGGTGGGCAGACTGTGCTTACAGCTAAAGGAGAAATGTTTGTCAACTTTTTTGATAAATTATATAGCGATGTAGAACCTGATATTCAGCAACATTTTGATAAAATGATTGAAGAATTGAATAAAATAATTGATTAAAAATTTTTTTATTTCATTGCGATATGCTAATATTGCAACTCCAAAATTAATAACATCGCTGATTAATCATTATACATTTTTTGTATTACAAAAAGAATAGAAGTTTAAGCGGTGTTTTTTTACACAAACCGACATGCGATATGCGCATCTCGATAAAGTTTAAAAACTGCAAATTTTAAAAAGGAGGTTAAAATGAAACATCTGTTATTTTCTTTTTTGTTTTTACTGTCAACAACTACACTTGTATGCCAGGAGGTTGTTAGGGGTAAAGTGTTTGACTCTGAAACAGATGGTGAGCTTAAAGGTGCAACTATCAAGGTAAAAAACACCAATATTGCTACTACAACCGATGAAAATGGCAACTTTCAAATAGAAGTTCCATCTGTAGAAAATGTAGAGATAAAGGTAAGTTTTGTTGGATATGACTCCAAAACTGTCTTGTATACTGATGAAGAGCCATTTCTTCAAATTGGGTTAAAGCCCACTTATACTGAGCTTGGCACGTTTGTGGTAACCGCAACACGTTCCAAGCGTGACATTTATGATGTGCCTGTAAGAATTAGTGTTTTGGACAAGGAAGGTGTTGAGGAAATACCTGCTTTGTCGGCTGACGAGTATTTGTGGAGTATACCGGGCATTACGGTAAGCCGTGCTTCGGCATTCATAAGTGCTTCACATGTGTCTTTGCGTGGCATGGGTGGTGAGGCAGGGCGCACTTTGGTAATGATAGATGGTGTACCGGTAAACAAGACTGATGGTGGTAGTGTTAACTGGAATGCAATAAATCCTGAAGATATAGAGCAAATTGAAGTTCTAAAAGGGCCGGGCTCTTCAATCCATGGAGGAAATGCCATGGGTGGCGTTATAAACTTTATTACTCCTACTCCGCAAAGGCCGGTTGAGGGATATTTAAGCCAGTCTTAGGTACTTTTGATACCTACAACACACAAGCGGGAATCTCTGGCCGCCGGGGAGATCTTTTCTGGGGTATAAACGGCAGATATCGTATCAGTGACGGCTTCATTACAACTCCTGCCATTGATATAGATGATTACACTATTGAGTCGTTTCTTGATGAATACCAGGTTAGTGCAAGAGCCGGCTACTTCATAAACCCAAATCATATGATAGAAGTATCTGGTGGTTACTATGATGGCAAGCGTGGCACCGGTGCCAATTTTACAGGGTATGGCTTCGAAAATGATGAATTTGCATCTGAAGAAGGAGCTTACAACAGATACTCCGGAATGAATGGAAGATTAAATTACCGTGGGGAGTTGGCTAATAACAAACAGCTGAATATTACATTATACGGACAAAGTGAAAATTATCAAAGAATTCGTGAAAACCTGAGAAATGACAGGATAACCAGGTGGGATGTTGAATCAATCCGTGATGACCTGGGCTTGTTATCTTCGTTCACAATTCCATTGAAAAACCACTTCATAACAACAGGTATTGATTTCAGGCATGGCGCTGTTGATGGTGCTGATGTGTATATTACCTCCACCGACAAAGTTCTGAATCTTGGTAAAATGAATCAGGTTGGTTTATATTTGCAGGATGAGATAAGTATAGGAAACACACCCTGGAGTATTCTTGCAGGAATCAGATTCGATTACACAAAATTATATGATGGTGTTTTTTTAGTGAATGACCCAACCAATGAAACTGATTTTCTCCAGGCTTTTCATGGAGACCTTGATGATGCAACATTTGATGCATTCAGCCCTCGGCTTTCACTTCAGTATAAAGCAGATGACTCATACAGGATTTATGCGGGCTACAGCCGCGGCTTCAGGCCACCTGTGCTTGACGATATGTGCAGAACAGGCAGAATATCAGGAGGCATGAAACTTGCCAACCCTGAGCTCAAACCTGAATACCTTGATAATATTGAACTGGGTGGTGATATTATTTTTGGAAACAGGCTTACTGTTTCGCCAACCGTTTTTTATTCAATAGGAACGGATTATCATGCCTACATCGCTACAGGTGACTCTTTGATTATGAACAATCGTATGCGTCCGATCAGAATAAAAGACAATATAGGAACAGTTGAAATATTTGGAGTTGAATTAGGAGTGAACCTCTCAATCATAGAAGGTTTAAACTGGAGAGCTGCATTTAGCTACACAGATCCCAGGATTAAAGAATTCAGAGTGTGTGATGCTGATGAAGATGAAGACCTTGTTGGAAAACAGCTTGCTTATCAACCCAAGGATATTTTTAATACTGCAATTATTTGGAGAAACAAGTTTGTGAATGCACAATTATCCTTTAGCCATAAAGGCGAACAATATCTTGATGAGGTTAATTCGGAGGAAAATAAACTTGAATCCTTCAATTATCTTGACCTGCATTTATGGAGAGAAATTTATGGAGGTATAAATGCTTCAATAAAGATACATAATCTGTTGGATGAGGACTTTGTAGATTCAAGAAACTTGATAGCTCCGGGAAGAATGATAACTTTTGAATTAAAATACTTGTTTTAATATAATGATGTTCATGTCTTTACTGATTTTTAAAACAAGGAAAGGCTTTGCAACATGTTTGCAGGGCCTTTATTTTAAAATGACGTCAATGTGTTTGTCAATAAAGACGGATATTTATCTATAATTGAATAAAAACGAAAATAAAATAACAAATTATAAATAACAAAAATCAATAATCAAAATTCAACCGAGCGCAGCGAGCTCGTGAACATCTATTAAATTAAAAAAATGTGAACAAATAAATCCCAATTTTCAAAACTCCAATCAGCCCGGTATTGTATTGGTGTATCTTTAAATTTTTGTTAGCCAAATAGATGGTCTCTAATTATAGAAATTAACAATAACTTTGCAAAAAAATCTTAGTAATGAAAAAAATTCTTATTTACTCCGTAGTTCCGTTTTTATTATTCCTGTCATGCCAAACTGAGCGAAAAGAAAGAGCAGAGCATCAGACATTGCATGTTATTCATGCGGGCAGTTTGACTTTACCTGTGCATGAGATATCCGGGGCTTTTGAGAAAGAGAATCCCGGGGTCAGGGTGCTCTCTGAAGCCTTTGGTAGCAAGGCAGGAGCCCGCAGGGTTGCAAATCTTGAAACCCCTGCTGATGTTTTTATGTCGGCCGATTATATGGTTATTGAAAACATGCTTATTCCAGACCATGCAAGCTGGTATATTCCTTTCGCAACAAATGAGATGGCCATCGTTTACACAAAAAAATCAAGATATGCAGACAGGATAAGCGTTGATAATTGGGTTGAAATCTTGATGAAAGATGATGTTAAGTTCGGCCGCAGCAATCCCGACCAGGACCCGTGTGGCGTAAGGAGCGTATTTACCATCAAGCTGGCGGAAAAAATGCGCGATGAGCCCGGACTGGCAGAACGTATGCTTGCTAAAGATAAGGATAATATCCGCCCCAAAGAAACTGACCTTATCGCTTTGCTGGAAAGCAACCATATAGATTATATCTTCCTCTATAAAAGTGTTGCGGTACAGCATGGACTGGAGTATTTGCAATTACCTGACAGTCTTAGTATGGGAAACTTCGCCTTAAATGATTGGTACAGGAGTGTTAGCGTGGAGACATTAGGCACCAAACCGGGCGAAACCATTGTTGAATATGGTGAAGCTATGGTCAATGGGCTTACCATCCCGCATAAAACTCAAAATAAAGAACTTGCCGAAAAGTTTGTAGCTTTCGTTATGAACGAGGGCAAAGGGTAAAAGATACTGAAAGAGTTGGGGCAGGATCCGGTGGTTGATTTTGATAATCCTTATGGTTATAAAATTCCTGAAGGATTAAATTATTATTAAATATATGAGTTAACCAGCCTTATCCTTAAAAATTCTATTGCTATTCGCTCTCGCTGAGGGCGTTTGTGGTGATTGGGATTGCACCGTTTTCTATAGTTATTTGAGACAGCCTTAACATTAGTATTAGTTGTCAGCCAAGAATTTATAAAAAATATTTTTTAAAACCCAAATCTTATACCCTGTGCTAATGGTAGCTCAGCACTGTAATTGATTGTGTTTGTTTGTCTTCTCATGTATGTCTTCCATGAGTCGGAGCCAGCTTCACGGCCGCCGCCTGTATCCTTTTCACCACCGAAGGCGCCGCCTATTTCTGCGCCGGATGTTCCAATATTGACATTGGCAATACCACAGTCAGACCCAGCTTCAGAAAGGAATTTTTCTGCTTCAATAAGGTTTTGTGTAAAGATTGTTGATGACAAGCCTTGAGGAACTCCATTATTCAGTTGAATTGCTTCATCAATGGTTTTATATGAAATAAGATAGAGGATAGGTGCGAAAGTTTCTTCCTGTACAATTTTAAAATGATTTTCTGCTTCAACAAGTGCAGGCTCAACATATTGATTGCTGGGATATTTTTTTCCCTGAAGAACTTTACCACCGAATATAACTTTGCCGCCTTCTTTTTCGGCTTGAGTTAGTGCATGTTTAAATGCATCAACTGCAGTATCATCTATCATTGGGCCAACGAGCACATTTTTATCGAACGGATTTCCTATTTTATCTGTTATGCTCAGATAAGCGGCAATTAGTTTTTCTTTAACTGTTTGGTAGATGTTCTCGTGGATAATTAACCTCCTTGTGGTAGTACAACGCTGTCCGGCTGTTCCTACTGCGCCAAATAAAACAGACTTGATAGCCATTTCAAGATTAGCATTTTCCGAAATAATCGCTGCATTGTTTCCCCCCAGCTCCATTATGGATTTTCCGAGTCTTTTACCAACTATTGCATTAATACGCTGGCCAACAGCTGTTGAACCAGTAACGGAAAATAACGGAATTCTTTTATCTGCGGCAAAGTTATCTCCTAATACAGACGATTTGGCAATAATCATGTTGAATACACCTTCCGGAACATTATTCTTCTTCAGGGTATCTGCTATAATATTCTGAACAGCTATAGCTGTTAACGGTGTTTTTGAACTAGGTTTCCAAACAACCACATCCCCTGCAACTGAAGCAATCATACTATTCCATGCCCATACCGCCACAGGAAAATTGAACGAAGTGATCAGTCCAACAATACCCAAAGGATGGTACTGGTCGTACATCCTGTGTTCTTTTCTTTCAGAGTGCATTGTAAAACCATTCAACAATCGAGACTGCCCAACTGCAAAATCACATATATCTATCATCTCCTGAACTTCTCCTAAAGCTTCCTGGTAAATTTTTCCCATCTCCAGAGTTACCAGATATCCTAAATCTTCTTTTTTGTTTCTTAAAGCCTCTCCAATTTGCCTTATTACTTCTCCTCTTTTTGGAGCAGGCCATTTTCTCCATTCCAAAATAGCTTCTTGTGCTTTAGACATAATCTTCTCGTAATCATCAATGGATGCATTATCAATGTATGCTATCAGTTCATCATCAATGGGAGATTTTGAATGGGTTTTATCTCCTTTTGTATAGAGCCATTTTGTTCCTGTACATGCTCCTTTATTATTCTCTTTTATTCCTAATCTTCTTATTATTTCCTGTTTAGTCATTTCTATACTCCGTTTTACTTGTTTAACATATAATTATACCTGTAATCTGTTGCCGGCATGAAAGTTTCCTTAATTGTCCTGGGGCTGATCCATCTTATCAGATTAAATTCCGCCCCTGCTTTATCATTAGTCCCTGATGCACGGGAGCCGCCAAAAGGCTGTAAGCCCACGATAGCACCTGTAGGTTTATCGTTTATATAGAAATTGCCTGCTGCATATCGTAATTTCTCGCAAATTTTCGATGCTGCAATCCTGTCCTTGCTAAAAACTGCACCTGTCAAGCCATATAGTGATGTGTTGTCGCAAATGTCAACTGATTTTCTGGCATATTCAATATAATCTGCTATATTGTCGAATGCTTTCTCATCAATCACGGCATTCATAAAGTTATCCGGATCCATCACATCACCCAACTTTATATCTTTGCACATATCAAGCAGTAAATCTTTTATTTCAAGCCAAAGCGATGAGGGGATGTACATCCTTGATACGGCACTGCATTTTTGTCCCTGGTATTCAAAAGCACCTCTTATGGTATTGACGGCTACTTCGTGCGGATCAGCAGAAGGATGAACAAAAATAAAATCCTTGCCTCCGGTTTCACCAACAAGGCGTGGATAAGAGCGGTATTTCGTTAGATTCTGGGTGACCTGGCTCCATAATGAATTAAAAGTATTATTAGAACCGGTAAAATGGACACCTGACATTAAAGGGTCATTTAAAACCTTTTCACCTATTAAGGAACCTTTGCCGGGAATAAAATTAATTACACCCTCAGGCATACCTGCCTCCATAAAAATTTTCATAAGATAATAATTAGATAAAATAGCTGTAGAGGCGGGCTTCCAAACGGTAGTGTTCCCCATCATAACAGGCGCCATATTTAAATTGGCTGCTATAGCTGTAAAATTGAAGGGGCTGACAGTAAATACAAATCCCTCGAGAGGGCGAAACTCCATCTTGTTAAGCTGGTTGAAATGAGACTTGGGTTGTGTTTCATATATTTTAGTTGCAAAATAAGCATTATGTTTGAGAAAATCAATGGTTTCACATACTGCTTCAATTTCTGACTGGTAGATGTTTTTGCTTTGACCAAGCATTGTTGCTGCATTTATTAAATATCTGTACTTTGTTGAAATAAGTTCTGCTGCTTTTAGAAGTATAGAAGCACGAATAGTCCATGAAAGACCCGACCATACTTTACGCGCTTCAAGAGCTGATTTAATTGCTATATCAATTTCCTTTTCCGACGCTTTATGGTATTTGCCTATTGACTTTTTATGGTTATGAGGCAAGGTTATCTCTGATGTGTCTCCAGTAAAATACTCCTTGCCACCAATGATACATGGAATTTCATGTGTGCTTTGTTGTAACCTGTTTAACTCGTATAACAAGGATTTTCTTTCTTTGCTCTCTTTCAAATAATCCAGTAATGGTTCATTTTCTGGCGGAATAAAATTGAAAATTGCATTGTTCATAGTACAAAATTTTTTATATGGTTTATAAACTTTTAACTCCAAGCGAGATGCAAAATATGCATAACGGTCATGCAAAACTAATAATTTTTTAATACACTAATCAAAAAATATGTGAAATAATACCGGGTCAGAATCAGTTACCCCTACAGTAATTTGAGCATCGTTTGCACGGGGAGTGCCCTGACAGGTTCTTCATCGCCTCCAATAAGCAACCCACCATCTTTTAGATAGACTCCTTCTGTGCCACCATGTTCAACAGGTAGAATTCCTGTAACTTTTGTTTCTAAGTCTATTGTTCCATCAGCAATACCATCCACAAAGCTTATTTCAACCGATTCACCTGCCTGTCCGACAAGGGTGTTGCGTGAAATCACTCCAAGCAAAGCAATACCGGCAGCCGAATGTGGGATAATTACCGGCAAATCTATAATACCGTTGACAATTTCTTTTAACGGAAAACTCTTTCTTGCCAGAATGTATGCCAAAGGGATAGCGCCTATTCCAAACAAAACAGTTCCAACCATCGAAGCATAAAGAGTCAATCCAATGCTGCGGCGAACCTGCTCATCTGCAATGGTAAAACTGTAATCTTCAAACGAAGTCTTTAAATATATCCCGATTATTGGCGCTACGATGAATAACACTATAAAGCCCCCAAGCGCTATAAAGAGTATTTTTATTTTCCAGTTTCTGAACATTAATGTTAATGTATGATTGTTTTGATGTTAATGGTTTGTAAAATTATAATAATTTAAAGAAATATATCTATGCCAAAGCTTTTACTGAACGGTCAGCATAAAACTCTGAAACGGTTAAACCGGATATTGTCCCATTTTAATGGATTATTGATGATATAATTCGATATGTTTTGACACGATTTATTTTTGCGGATAATAGATCATGATCTTAGTCATTCCTCACCTCCCTTTCTAAAGTCAGCACTTCTTTTCCATTATCGTCAAGTTGAAACTGTCCATCCCAATAGGGGTTTTCGGGCAGGTGCTTTACTTTTTTAACAAACGGATGACAAAAATTTTCGTAGCCATTTTCGTAACCACTTACCACCACCGGCATATCTTCGGGGTATTGTTGGAGTATTTTTATGAGTTCGCCAACCGTGAAGTTGTATATATTCTTATTCATTATCACCTCCTTTTTTCAAAGCTCTAACGGCATTGGTTTGTAAAAGTATACGCATTTGCCCGATGGCAATCTGATTCAGCTTTTTAAGGCGTTCGTGCTGTGGCATGCCTTCGCCAATAAAAACAGCATTAAGATTTTCGAGGTTTGCCAGGCAA
>PUKZ01000186.1 GCA_003550725.1 Bacteroidales bacterium
AAATGATTTTACCATATAAGGCATATAAGCTCATATGAGAATTTTCTATTAATATCAACAGAAATTAAAACCCGAACCTTATATGTCCTTATATGTCTTATATGGTTTAAAAAGTCAGTCGAGTAAATCTCTGTAAAATTCATTAACAAAAGTTTTTCCTGTTTTCCAGATAGGACACCCGCTTTGCAAAAACAAAATGTGTAAACCAAAGAATAATAGAGCGTTATAAAATTAATGAAAAATTCATCCGGAACTCAGGAAATAAAAAGAGAAAATCAGGATATGAATTGGTTGAATAAGCTTACAATAACTTGTAACTTGTTATAATATCATGGTTAAAACAAAATTTTTGCCTGAAAAACTATAATGACAATTTTAACTGTTCTTTTACCTTAAAACTTCGCCTGTGGTATGGTGATAATCCATGCATAAGCACCATTTCACGATGATGTTTTGTGGGGTAGCCTTTGTTAATATCCCATCGATATTGCGGATATTTCTTATGCAAGAAAATCATATGCTGATCCCTACATGTTTTGGCAATAATTGAAGCCGCAGCAATTGACATAAATTTATCATCACCCTTTACAATACACTTGTAGGGCTTATCCATGTATGGTTTGAAGCAATTCCCATCAACAATAATATGCCCGGGCTCAACAGACAGCTTATCCAGGGCACGATGCATAGCAAGTATAGAGGCATTAAGAATGTTTATTCTATCTATTTCATTATTATCAACAGCTGCAACTGACCATGAAACAGCTTCCAGCTTAATAATATCAGCAATTTCAAGGCGTTGAGACGGCGTAAGCTTCTTTGAATCCTTTAACAGATTAGAAAGAGAAGCAGAGTTTTTTTCTGATAATATAACAGAGGCAGCATAAACCGGGCCAGCCAAACAACCCCTGCCGGCTTCATCACAACCTGCCTCAACACAATCATCAGAATAATAAGACTTTAGCATCTCCCTCTGTTTGCTGTTTATATTTGAAATATGTTATTCACCAATATTTTTTTATTGGCCAATTCCCTGAAATATTGTAAATAAATATCTTTTTGTGAATTAAAAGAATATTTTTTTATAACGGTTTTGCGGCCTTCTTTACCCAGCCGTTTCCTTAATTCAAAAGAATCGACCAACATGCTAAGCTTTTCAAACCAATCATCATCATCTCCGGCAATAAATCCGTTTTTACCGTGCTCAATTATCTCCTTGTTAATACCCACAGGCGACATAACAGCAGGAATCTCCAAAGCCATATACTGAAGCCCTTTAAAACCACATTTGCCTCTTGTCCATTGATTATCCGGTAATGGCATAATTCCGATATCTAAAGTATTCAAATCTGATACTTCACTCTCCTTATTCCATTTAACATTTTCCAAATCTTCAATATCAACCTGCAATGGTTCGTCAGAAATAACTTTAAAACATACACTGTCACCATATTTTTCTTTTATCCTTTTCAAAACAGAAACAGCCATATAAAGATGTTTCAGTGTGGTTGAAGAGCCTGTCCAACCAATGCAAACAGGGTTGTGTGGAACTTTTTCAACCGGAATATAATAATCTGTATCAATGGTAGTAGGAAAAACCTTAACATTTGAATTATATTTGCGGGCATATTCAGCCAGAAAGGTATTACCAACCAAAACAACATCAGATAATTTAATAATAACAGAGGTTTTTGAAGGCCTTTTCAAAAAAGCAACACTCCGGTTACCGTCAGAAATGTCTTTGAGCCATATAGAATCATCAAAATCAATAACAATTGGTTTACCTGTCTTTTTAAGCCGCCTTTCAAAAAATGTAGTGCCAAGCATAATGGCTTCGCGGTATAAAAAAACCACATCATAATTTTTAGCCATTTTCAAATCAGCCAGCCTCTTGCTGATACTTTTCAACAAAATGCGAAATTTCGTTAAAAATCTGCCTGGTGAATAAAAAGCTTCATCATCTTTTTCTTCAATAAGGTAGGAAACATGCGCATAAAAACCGTTTTCTCGCAGATAATCTAAATATTGTTCAAAACGGAATCTCTGGCCCGGAGATCTTCCCGGGCGATGAGCAACCAAAAAAAGAATTTTTTTCACAATACTATTAATAACCAGGCTTTAACAGCACATACATATATGATCATATGTATAAGATTTTATTATAATTCAGTAAAACTGTTAAATGATTAAACCTGGTAAATGATTTAAAATTAAACACCAACTTTTAATTCTTTAAATATTGATTCAAATACAGCCTTCCCATCTGTATTGAAAAGCTCTTCGTCAGCAGCCCTTTCGGGATGTGGCATCATGCCAACCACGTTTCGCCGCTGATTACAAATACCTGCAATATTTTCAACCGAACCATTCGGATTTGCTTCATTTGTAATATTTCCAGCCTTGTCACAATAGCGGAAAAGAACCTGGTCATTATCGTTAAGTTTTTTAACAACATCATCAGATGCATAATACTTGCCCTCACCATGAGAAATAGGAATTTTGTAAGGTTTATCCTTATTTAGCAAAGAAGTTGCCACACTTTTATTGGTTTGTGGTAAAACATATGAGTTTCGACATATAAACTTATGATTATTATTATGTAACAAAACCCCGGGCAACAAATGTGCTTCACAAAGTATCTGAAACCCGTTGCATATACCCATAACAAACCCTCCCCTATTGGCAAACTTTACAACCTCATCCATTATAGGCGAAAAACGTGCAATTGCACCGGAACGCAAGTAATCACCATACGAAAATCCTCCAGGCAAAAAAATAAAATCACAGTTTAGTAAATCATGATCTTTATGCCATAACTCTACAACCTCCTTCTTAAAAATCTTCCTTAAAACATATATAATATCGTGATCACAATTAGAACCGGGAAAAATTACAACACCAAATCTCATCTGTATAAATTATGGTTATTAAATTGTTTTACAATGATTTACATCTTTGCATATTTGAACTTCATTAATTTCCGTTGAAGCACCGATAACAATGATTTAACTATTACCAGTAGATTTATTATCAGTGATTAACAGCCAGTTCAGCTTAATCCGTGATCTATCTTTTATTTGTATAAAATATATTTGAAGCTCAAATATTCAATCATTTAGCAACGGGTTTTACTTAGTCGACCCATTTCATGAAGCAATAAAGCAACTAATCATCACATCAAGCCGTTACTTGTCACCCGTCACTATTATTGGTTAATGAGGGTTTCATTTCTATAAAATTTACTTGTCAAAAGTAAAAAATATTTTTTAAAATCGACCAAATAGCTTTGATTTGATTACATAAAAAAGTAATTCTTTATTGTTAGCTTTGTAAAAATTATAGTTAAACATGGCCAAAAAAAAATATTATGTAGTCTGGAAAGGATATAATCCGGGAATTTATGATAACTGGCAGGATTGTAAGCAACAAATTAGCGGTTACAAGGGGGCAGTTTACAAAGCCTACCCTGATATGCTGTCGGCAAAAAGAGCCTTTAATGACGACTACAACATGCAAATCGGAAAAAACCCTGAAGGGCAAAAAGTTGACGAAGAGTTATTAAAAAAAGCAGGAGCTCCTCTAATGGAAAGCATTTCGGTTGACGCAGCCTGTAACATGGTGAGCAAAAAGATGGAATACCAGGGTGTTTATACAAAAACAGGTGAAGTGTTATTCAGAAAGGGGCCATATGAAGGCGGAAGTAATAATATTGGCGAGTTTCTTGCAATTGTACATGCTTTAGCACATTGCAAAAAACATAATATAAAACTACCTGTATATACAGATAGTGCAACAGCTATTAATTGGGTTTACAAAAAAAAAGCCAATACTAAAATAGTAGAAGAATGTCATAACAAAAAACTATTTGACTTAATTCACAGGGCAGAAAAATGGCTTCATGAAAATACATGGGATAACAAGATTCTAAAATGGGAAACTGCAGCCTGGGGAGAAATACCTGCTGATTTTGGCAGGAAATGATGTTAAGCAATTTATTTTTGCCGGGCTGACACCCGGCTGTAATTTTATTTCGAAAAAAGTTTTTTTTATTTCAGAAATTCTATATATTTGCACTCGCAAATTTTAATTAAGCGGAAATAGCTCAGCTGGTAGAGCACGACCTTGCCAAGGTCGGGGTCGCGGGTTCGAGTCCCGTTTTCCGCTCAAAGCCTCTTTAATGAGGTTTTTTTTTACCAAGTATTGCCCAGGTGGTGGAATTGGTAGACACGCAGGACTTAAAATCCTGTGGCCATCGCGGCCGTGCCGGTTCGAGTCCGGCCCCGGGCACATACTTACTGCTTTAACAATATGCAATTTTTTGAAGCTTGCAAAGTCCAACCTGTAGTACTTTTTTAAAAATCCCAGCCGAATTAAAAGTATGTAAATCTAAAATCTGCTTATATCTTTTTTGTAAAAAATAAAAAATATTTTGCCGCCTTTATAACCACAAAATATTTCAGCCATTGTTTTAAAATTATTACTTTTATCTCCACAAACAAAAAAATTACATCAATTATGATAAATAAATCAAGTGCCATTTTTAATTTTTTTCAAAACTCCCGGTTTACTATAATTTTTTTCTTGCTCATTTTACCAGGTAATATTAATGCCGGCATTCCTTCTCCACATTCACATTTTGGTTTTAAGCCGGGCGAGGATTACAAACTGTTTAAATATGAGCCCCTTATAGAATACCTTGAAAAACTTAATGCTGCTTCAAACAAATTATCAATGAAGCAAGTCGGTTATTCAGAAATGGGCAAGCCATTATATACGGTATTTGTTTCATCAGAAGAAAATATTGCCAATCTTGATAAATTGAAAAACATTAATCGCGAACTGGCATTAAATAATGAACTCACATCAGAGCAACAAGATTCTCTGATATCAAAAGGAAGAACCTTTCTTTTCCTTGCAATGTCAATGCATGCCAATGAAGTTGGCCCTGCACAAGCTACACCCGATATAGTATATGAATTAATTACATCTGATGGCAGGGAGTTCAAAAAAATTCTGGATAATACAGTTTTAATGATCATGCCCAGCCATAATCCTGACGGCATGAACATGATAGTTGAACATTACGACAAATACAAAGACACACCATATGATGGTAGCAGAATGCCCGGCGTATACCACAAATATGTAGGGCATAATATCAACCGTGATTTTATCACATTAACACAATCCGAAAACCAGGCTGTGGCAAGGATTTACAATACCGAATGGTTTCCGCATGTTATGGTTGAAAAACATCAGATGGGCTCAACAGGCCCGAGGTATTTTGTATCTCCGCCACATGACCCTATTGCCGAAAACGTTGATGCAGGTATATGGAACTGGATGCGCGTATTTGGATCACGTGCACTGACCGAGATGACTGAAGCAGGATTAAAGGGTATTTCTGTTAACTACCTGTTTGACGACTATTGGCCCGGAGCAACCACAACAAGCATCTGGAAGGGTGTTATTGGAATGCTTTCTGAAGCTGCAAGCGTTAACCTTGCTTCACCAATTTATATTGAGCCCAATGAGTTGCGAACTATCGGCAAAGGTTTGGGCGAATATGACATTAGCATTAATTTCCCTAAGCCATGGCCCGGAGGGTGGTGGCGGCTATCAGACATACTCGAGTACGAAAAACAAAACACCTTTTCTTACCTAAAAACGGCCTCTATACATCGCAAAGAAATACTAAAATTCAGAAATGAATATTGCAAAAGGGAAGTTAAAAAGGGAAAGAACAAACCTCCCTTCTATTATATCATGCCCAAAAAACAACACGATCAAAGCGAACTTGCTGATCTGGTTAACTTGTTAAATAAACATGGCATAAAAACACACCAGCTAAAAGAAGAAGTTGAAGTAGAAAACCGTCAATACAATCCGGGTGATATTGTAGTTACTCTTGCACAACCCTTCCGTGCATTTATCAAAGAGATAATGGAAGAGCAGGATTTTCCGGCAAGACATTATACTCCCGGCGGTGAAATGATCAGACCATATGATATCACTTCATGGTCACTACCACTTCACAAGGGCGTTGAAACGATAGAGGTCAATACAAGAAATCTTAAAATGGAGGAATTGCTTGAAGAAACAAAGTCTCCATATTCTATCCAAACTGAGAAGCCAAAAGAATATGAACACCTTCTTTTCACAGCCACAAACAACGAAAGCTACAAAGCTGCTTTCAAAGCCATGCATAAAGGGCTTGCGGTTTATCGAACCAAAAGCTCTTTCGAATACGAAGGAAACCGGTACCCAAAAGGCAGCTTTATCATAGAAGATCACAGGAACATTGATGATGTTTTGGATCAGCTTAAAACAGGACCAACATTTATTACAAATATTAATGTTGAAACACAGCAAATCCAACACCCAAGAATTGCCTTAGTTGAAAGCTGGTTCCATGATATGGATGGGGGTTGGACAAGATATATTTTCGATACCTACAATATATCTTATGATGCCCTAAGGCCTGAGGATCTCAGAGAAGAGAACCTTTTAAATGATTATGACCTGGTAATATTTACAGATGAAAGCAAATCTGTATTATTAAACGGAAAATATGAAAGAAACGGCAGGGTAATCATTCCAAGGTACCCACCTGAATATACAAAGGGTATGGGAAGCGAAGGCCATGAAAATATATTGACTTTCATTGATAATGGAGGTAAAGTTATTGCCTGGCGAAGATCTGCAAAACTTTTTACCGGCCCGCTAAGCTTTGAAAAAGATGATGAAAAACAAGAATTTCAATTGCCATTCAGAGATATTTCAGACAATCTTGCCAATGAAGGCTTATACGTGCCGGGTTCATTATTAAAAACAAAAATAAGAGAAGATCATCCGGTAACACTTGGTATGCCTGAAACAATTGGTGTTTTCCACCGCGGCAGCCCGGTGTTTGCCACATCAATACCTTACTTTGACATGGATAGAAGAGTTATTGCATCATTTGCAAAAAATGAGATACTTATAAGCGGATATGCCGAAAAAGAAGACCTGCTGGCAGAAAAACCTGCTGCAGTCTGGCTATCAAAAGGTGAAGGCCAAATGATACTTTTTACCTTCAACCCTCAATTCAGAGCATCAACACCTGTTACCTATAAACTTTTGTTTAATGCATTGCTTATGAATTAAACTAAAAATCATGAACACAAAAACACAAATGTGGACATTATTGATTATTTCTTTCACTGTTTTCAATTTAGCAAGCTGTGGAAAAGAAGAAATCAAAGACAACGATTATAAACAAGACATTAAGAACAAACTATTAGGATTATGTATAGAATTATCTCCTACTGATTCATTAAGAACATATGAGTTTACAGAACAAGATTCAATTATTCAAAAAAAATTATGGTATGAAAATGATGATAGGCTATCTTATTATTTTCAAATTATTGCTATCTGCCGATCTTACTCTTTCAAATAGCCAGATTAAACATATTTTGACAAGCACTGATGAAAAAGTTGGAGGCCTGGACAATGAATATTGATGGTACTGACAGAAAACAACTGACATACAAGCTTATAGCTGCGACTGGAGTCCATGTGGTAAGTATATTCTATATACCGATTCGAGAAGAGAACGGCAGACATATACGGTCAAATTAACCCTCTTTATGATAACCAATTACTCCATTATGGAACACATCTTTTTCTCGAAAAAGGGGATACCATAAAAAAGAATAATAACTCAAATTCAATATGGAGTGGTAATGCTGTAAAACTTTTAAAAATTCACGGTGAATTGATTCATGATGAAGAAGGGAATCCAATGAAAACCAATGAAGGTTATTACAAATATGAATGGGATGATAATTGGAATATTATATATAAAGAAGCACCTGATTTTTTTCTTGGGTTTAAATTGAAAACTGGTGAGATCGAAAAAATTGGTTGGATGCTCCTGGATTTTAATAAAGAAAATGGAGAAATTTCAATTATTGAAAGTAAAACAACTGATTCTGATAAACTTGTAATAGAAAGATGATCTATTGCAATTCCCTTAACTTAATATTTAACAAAATATTGGGCTTAAAATATAAGATGGCAATAGTAATAACTCACAGGCTATATATTATATTGATATAAATAATATACAGTTTTTTTGCAAAAATCAGGTTGTTTTTTGTATATTGCGATTCTGATTTGTATTATTTTTTTTAACCATAAACAATTTTACTATGAGAAACATCTGGATTTACTTAATTTTAGTATTAGTGGCGGTTTCATCCTGCGAGGTTCCCCCGGAAAATCCTTTTTTTGCCGAGTATGATACTCCTTATGAAGTACCACCATTTGATAAAATTGAAAACAAGCATTTTATGCCGGCTATTGAAAAAGGCATAGAAGAACAGGAAGCAGAAATTAAAGAGATAGTTGAGAATCCTGATCCACCTACTTTTGAAAACACTATTGAAGCCCTGGAATACAGCGGAGATTTATTGAGTCGCGTATCCTCAGTCTTTTTCAACTACAATTCGCACAATATATCTGATGAAATAGAAGAGCTGGCAAGGGAAATATCACCCAAATTATCGGCTCACCGCGATAACATTTATCTTGACATTGACCTCTTTGAGCGGGTCGATGATGTTTATAATCAAAAAGATGAGCTCGACCTTAATTCCGAACAGAAAAGACTGCTTGAACAAACTCACAAAACTTTTATTCGCAACGGTGCCGGTCTTGAAGAAGAAAAACGTGAAAGATTTCGTGAAATAAACGAAAAACTATCATCTCTTACTTTAGAATTCGGGCAAAACGTACAAGCTGAAACTAATAAATTTGAACTTCTTATTGAAGATGAGGAAGACCTGTCAGGCCTTCCGTCTTCTCAAATTGAAGCGGCAGCTGAAGAAGCAAAAGAAAGGGGCTACGACGAAGGATGGGTATTTACACTGCATAACCCAAGCGTTAAGCCATTCCTTACATATGCTGACAATCGTGCAAAGCGAATGGAAATAAAGCATGCATACATAATGCGTGGAGACAACAACAACGAATACGATAACAAAGAAAATATCAGGCAGATTGTTGATTTGAGGCTAGAGAGAGCAAATATGCTTGGTTATGACAATCATGCACAATACGTCCTTGAAGAAAACATGACTGAAAAGCCTGAAACCGTAAATGACTTTCTTGATGAACTTTGGGAAGCATCATTACCAATAGCAAAACAAGAAGCTGAAGATTTGCAGGACCTTATTTACAGGGAAGGTAAAGAATTTGACCTCGAGCCCTGGGATTGGCGCTATTATGCAGAAAAATTAAGAAAAGAAAAGTTCGATCTTGATGAAGAGGAAATTAGGCCCTATTTTTCATTGAACAATGTACGCGATGGTATATTTACTATTACAGAGAAACTCTGGGGCATTACATTTGAAGAGCTTAATGATATGCCTGTTTACCATGAAGAAGCAACGGCATATGAAGTTTTTGATCATGACGGTTCGCACCTGGGGATACTTTATATGGATTTCCACCCACGTGAAAGCAAAAGAGGTGGTGCATGGATGAGCAGCTACAGAACACAGCACGTTGACGAAGAAGGCAACTTTGTTAACCCTGTAATTACAATTAATTGTAACTTCTCAAGACCATCAGGCGGTAAACCTTCACTGCTGACTTTCAGAGAAACAGAAACTTTCTTCCATGAATTTGGCCATGCACTGCACGGATTATTGTCTGACGTAACATACCGAAGCCTTGCAGGAACATCAGTACCACGCGATTTTGTTGAACTGCCCTCACAAATTATGGAAAACTGGGTTAATGAACCAGAAGTCATGAAAATGTTTGCCAAACATTATGATACCGGTGAGCCAATTCCAGAAGATCTTACAGACAGAATGGAGCAAAGCGCACATTTCAACCAGGGATTTCAAACTGTCGAATACCTCGCAGCATCATACCTGGATATGGATTATCACACAATATCCGAAAAGAAAGATATTGATATCCACGAATTTGAGCAAGAATGCATAGAACGTATAAATCTTATACCAGAAATAGTTTTCAGGTACAGAAGCACCTATTTTAATCATATCTTCGCCGGAGGATATTCTGCAGGTTACTATAGTTACATATGGTCAGGGTTGCTTGATGCCGATGCTTATGAAGCATTTGTCGAAACCGGCGACTTTTTCCATCAACCCACAGCCGAATCATTCCGCACAAATATCCTTGAAAGAGGCGGAACAAAAGATGCTATGGATATGTATATAGATTTCAGAGGAAGAGAACCTGAAATTGAACCCCTGCTCAGGCAAAGAGGGTTAATTCAGGAATAATAACTTGTAAGTCAGTATTATTTAAAAAAATGGGCGGAAACAAAAATTCCGCCCATTTTTTGTCCGTTAAAAAATAATTTATCCCACAAATGATATGTTATTTCAATTGTGATATCAGCTTTTCTTTGCTTCAAAATGTTCTTCCAGCAAACGAGCAACATATTTGCCAATAATGTCAAACTCCAGGTTAACAACCGTACCCTTCTTAAAATTCCTGAAATTGGTTACTTCATAAGTGTAAGGAATAACAGCAACCGAAAACATGCCGGGTTCTGAATCAACAACAGTAAAACTAACTCCATTGACACTAATAGAACCTTTCTCTACAGTGATATTTTTTGGGCCTCTGTCATATTCGAAATAATACTTCCAGCTACCGTCAAACTCCTCAATCTTAGTACATACAGCTGTCTGGTCAACATGGCCCTGCACAATATGACCATCCAGTCTGCCATCAATGCGCATACACCTCTCAAGATTAACTTCATATCCAACTTCCCAGGTTCGCATGTTGGTCTTATCCAAAGTCTCCTGAATAGCAGTCATCTTATACTGCTTTTTTGACTTATCCACATCAACTGTGGTCAAACAAACCCCATCATGAGCAATGCTCTGGTCTATCTTAAGCTCATCAGCAATATCCGTCTGAATATAAAAATGAATATTACCCCTGTCTTTTTCAATTTTTACCACTTTACCAGTGGTCTCCACAATCCCGGTAAACATAATTAAAACTTTATTTTAGTGAAACAATAAATAATTTTCTTACATGTCTTTGCTCTATATTAATTAAATTAAGCAAACTTAAGCATTCTTATCATCAAGGAAAATTCTAATATCCCTCAACAATATTTAATTAGTTTTAATACAAATATATCAATTTTAAATTAGCTTTACTGATAAAATCCGGCAAAATTAAATAAATGCACCTTAATTCTAAAAAATGAATTCTATAAAAGAAAAAAGCCCTGTTGACAATTAATATGGTTATCCAAAAATAAATTAATGGTTACACTGAATAAAAATCAGTATTTTACTTAGAATGGCAGTTTAAAACCATACTATATTTGTTATGCATTAAATAATTAAATAATACTTCTTAAAATAATCTGATGTATTAAGTTAATTGTTTTTTGGTTCTTGGTTAAGGTTAATTGGGTTTTAAGCCACCCTTTTTATAACTTGGTTCAGTAATTAGGGTGGCTTTCCTTAGAAAAGTAATTTTTTCATAATTATAATTTTTTCTGATGCATTAATTAATTTTTTTTTGATTCTTGGTTAAGGTTAATTGGGTTTTAAGCCACCCTTTTTTATAACTTGATTGATTAATTAGGGTGGCTTTGATTAGCAAAGTAATTTTTTCATAATAGTAAGTTTTGTGATACATTAATTAATTGTTTTTTGGTTCTTAGGTTGAGGTTAATTTAATTGCAGCCATCCGGATTATTAAATCAGGGTGGCTGTTTTTTTTATATCATTATATTAAAAATCAAAACATCTTTTTCAAGATTATCATTAACGCCCTCAATAAAAACAAATACCGGTTTTAAAATCCTGAAATTAAAAATATTATTAATTTTAGATGATTTTAATATCTAATTCTTATTTTTGCAATAATTTTTATTTTATTATCAGCTATAACAGAGCATAAGTATACTATGGCTATTATTAATACATTTTTATCCGGATATTTAAGAAGGCGTATTTCGAAGATTGAAAAGTTTTTACAATCACCTTATGAAGTACAGGACAATTTACTGTTTAATTTTATTAACAAGGCAAAGAATACCGAGTGGGGCAAAAAACATGATTTCATTTCGATCAAAAATTATGCTGAATTTAAAAACCGTGTACCTATAAGCGAATACGAAGAATTCAAGCCTTATATTTCCCGTTTGATAAAAGGTGAAAAAGACCTTTTGTGGCCTGGAAAAACGAAATGGTTTGCCAAGTCATCCGGTACAACCAGCGACAAGAGTAAATTCATACCCATAACTAATGATTCTTTGTATAATTGTCACTACAAAGGCGGTCGTGATGTTTTGAGTATTTATTGTCATAATCGCCCCGATACTAAAATTTTTAATGGTAAAGGTTTAACAATCGGCGGAAGTCATAGTGTAAATGAAATTAATAAAAATTCATACACTGGTGATCTTTCTGCAATATTGATGCAAAACATGCCTTTATGGGCGAAAATGGTACGCACACCGTCATCATCTGTTGCACTTATGGCTGATTGGGAAAAAAAGCTTGACAAAATAGCCAAAGAAACAATTAAACAAAATATAACCAACATAAGCGGGGTTCCTTCCTGGAACCTAATTCTTTTTAAAAAGATATTAAAACTGACGGGCAAGAAAAACTTGCTGGAAATTTGGCCCAACCTTGAATTGTTTATTCATGGAGGCGTAAGTTTTACGCCTTATCGTAAACAATTAAATAAACTCATCCCATCTGATAACATGTATTATCTTGAAACCTACAATGCATCAGAGGGTTTCTTTGCCATACAAGACCAAGAAGATTCGGAAGACATGTTGTTAATGCTTGATAATGGGGTTTTTTATGAATTTATACCTCTTAACGAGTTGGGTAAAGAATCGCCTGATATACTATCGCTTGACCAGGTAAAAAAAGGAGATAATTATGCACTGGTCATAACAACTAATGGTGGCCTGTGGCGCTATATGATAGGAGATACCATACTTATAACCGGCACCGACCCCTACAGGATAAAAGTATCAGGACGCACACGCAACTTTATAAACGCTTTCGGCGAAGAAGTAATTGTAGACAATGTTGATAAAGCACTAAACAAAACATGTAAAGCAACCAACGCAATTATAAAAGAATATACCGGGGCACCGGTTTATCTTAATGATGAGCGAAATGCCGCTCACGAATACCTTATTGAGTTTGAAAGACAGCCTCAAGATATTGAAAACTTTGCCAAAATTTTCGACCAGGAACTAAAAAACATCAATTCAGATTATGAAGCTAAACGCTCAAATGACATTATGCTAAAAAACCTTATAGTACATAGCATGCCAGAAGGAACTTTTTATAAATGGATGAAAAAACGCGGAAAAGTGGGAGGGCAAAACAAAGTACCCAGACTTTATAACAACAGAAAATATGTGGATGACATCCTTAATCTGCAAACTAAAAACAAATAAAGCTAAAACATATTCAGCTGTTATGGCATGCATGTTTGTGCTATGGCCCGCTATAAACTATGGCAACTCATTTCTTTTTAAAGAATTAATTAAAACCGATGCATCATTTTTTACAGTTGACAATCTCAACAATATTTACTACCTGGAAACAGGTGCAATAGTAAAAAAAGAAAAATCAACCGGCAAAACAAAACACTTTTCCAATCCATTATATGGCCAATTCAATATAATTGACAGCTCAGACCCTCTTAATATACTGGCTTTTTCTTCCAATATGGGTATTATAACTTTCCTGGATAAAAATCTTGTAGAAAAAGAACCATATAACCCACAAGATGACCTTGTTTCGGAAAAACCCGAACTTGCATGTAACTCCAGGCATGAAGGATTCTGGATCTATTATCCGGGAAAATGGAAGTTCTTAAGAATAAACCGGAAAAATCAAGTCCTTGCTTCAACACCGCCAATGAACAAAATTGGCAAAAAATTTTCATCCCCCTGTTTCATGATTGAAAAAAAATCACGTTTATTTGTTTCAGACAAAAATTACGGTATTTTTGTTTTTGATATATTTGGAAGTTTTCTTTTTAAAATACCTGTTGAAAATATTTGCACATTTCAAATTAAAAATAACAAAATAATTTTCCATAAAAACAATCACTTATACCTGTATGATTTTTTTCTTCATGAGGATAGTATATTTTTGTTACCCGAAAAAAAAATCAAAATGGTAAATATTAATAGCCCTTATATATACCTTCTGACAGAAAAAGGCATAAAAAAATATTATATAAATACTGAACTATTCTAGAGCACAACTGATGCGAATAAATTTTACTAAAACTGATAGATTAATATGCACATAGCAATTGCAGGGAATATTGGCTCGGGTAAAACCACACTTGCCAAACTCTTATCAAAACATTATGGATGGGAAGCTCATTTTGAAGACCTGGAAAGCAACCCATACCTTAACAATTTTTACGAAGACATGCAGAGATGGTCATTTAATTTGCAGATATATTTTTTGAACAGCCGCTTCAGGCAAATAATAGATATCAGAAAAACCGGCCAGGCAGTAATTCAGGATCGCACAATTTATGAAGATGCATATATTTTTGCTCCCAACCTTCACGCTATGGGGTTGATGACAACACGTGATTTTGAAAATTACAGCAGCCTTTTTGAGCTAATCAGCACCTTTATCAAACCACCCGACTTGCTGATCTATCTCAAGGCCAGTGTGCCAACACTTGTAAAACAGATCCAGAAACGAGGAAGAGAATATGAAAATACAATACGACTTGATTACCTGAAAAAGCTTAATGAACGATATGAGAGCTGGATAAACAAATATGAGCTGGGAAGTAAACTTATTGTTAATGTTGATGAAAACAATTTCAGCGAGTATCCGACAGATTTAGGAAAAGTAATACAAAAAATTGATGCCGAAATACACGGCTTGTTTTAAATAATCCATTGCAACCAAAATAAAAATGAATTTTACAGGTATAATACCCGCCCGCTATGCTTCAACCCGATTTCCCGGCAAACCCCTGGCAATGATTGGCAAAAAAAGTATGATACAACGTGTATACGAACAGGCACTGAAATCCAAAAAACTAAATAACCTATTTGTAGCCACCGATGACCGGCGAATAGAAAAACACGCAAAAGAGTTTGGAAACGTTATTATGACAAAATCAACTCATAATAGCGGCACAGAAAGATGCGGTGAAGCCATTGAAAAACTCATTGAGCAAAAAATAATTACACAAAATGATGCAATTATTAATATTCAGGGTGACGAACCTTTTGTTAATCCCCTTCAAATTGACCAGGTAGCAAATATTTTAGAAAACCCAAAAGTTCATATCGCTACACTGGCAAAAAAAATAAATAACTACAATACTCTTTTTAACAATAATAGTGTGAAAGTATTATTAAACAAATCATCTAAAGCAATTTACTTCAGCAGGGCTCCATTACCATACTGCCAAAACATTAAAAAAGAAAATTGGCTTGAAAATAATGATTTTTATAACCACGTAGGCATATACGGATATAAAGCCAATGTTTTACTTAAAATAATAAAACTACGACCTGAAAAAATCGAAAAAGCTGAATCCCTTGAACAATTAAGGTGGATCTATAACGAATACGAAATTCATGTTGGCATAACCAAGTATGACAACTATTCAGTTGATGTTGAACAAGACATAAATAATATTCCAAAAAACTTGTATCTGTAATTATTATAAATCAAATTTTATTATCAAGTTAATACTCAATATTATCAAAATCAAATAATATATTTTAAAATTAACATTACAAATGGTTTTTTTTATAACTTAGCATAATAATTTTACGTAGTAATAAAAAAAGAAAAATATTAGTTCCTATTTAACCAAATTAAAAAATTATGAAAATAGGTAAATACATAAGCGAATTATTATTTGAAAAGGATTTTGTAATTCTTCCCGGATTTGGTGAATTTTCTACAAAATACATACCTGCACGCTTTGTGCCGGAGTTGAAAAAAGTTGAAAAGCCATCCAAAATAATCGCTTTTAGTGACAGAAGAAAAAATGACGATGACGTATTATCATCTTTTATTGCTCAAAAAGAAAATATTGAGCCGGAAAAAGCCAAGTCATTTATAGAAGCTTTTGTTAAAGAAATGAACGATACCCTTAAGTCAGGCAAGTCGGTAGAGCTTGAGAAGGTTGGCAAGTTTTCGCCAGGCCCTGAAGACTCTATTAATTTTGAGCCTGACAAGTCGGTTAATTATTTGAAAGACAGTTATGGCATGGGTAGCACAAGGGAGCCGGAAAAAAAATCTGAAGAACAACCTAAAACAACGGCTGACAGCAAGAGCAAAGTTCAACCTGAAAAAGAAGAAACGAAAGAAGAACCTGCGAAGCAAAAAACTGCTGCTTCTAAGAAGGAATCTGAAAAGCCCAAAGACAAAGAAACTGCTGCTGAGAAAAAAGATGAAATTAAATCAGAAAAAGAACCCGGCAAGGCTGAACCTGTAAAACCAAAAGTAACAGAAACCCAACCAGGTTCGAAAAAGCCGGATCCTGCAAGTACAAAAAAACCCGAAACCACTTCCAAAACTCCGGTTTCTGCTCAAAAGGAACAAAAAGCTACAGCACAACAGCCAACAGCCGCCAAACAAGAAAAGCCTGTCGACCAGGAGCAACAGCCAAAACTCTCTCCTGCAATGAAATGGATAGCCTTCGTTGCCGTTCCATTTTTGGTAATAATAATTATTTTGTCTCTCAACTTCAGGTATATTATAGGAGATACAGAAGACAAAAGAGTGGATGAAACAGAAAAAATAGGATTTATAGATAGAATAAGAGGTCTTTTTGTCGACATAGAAGAGCCTGCAGATCCTGAGCCGGTTGTTGCTGAAGAAGAAGTAATTGATGAGCCTGACCCCGAAAAAGCTGAACCGGACGTTGTAGAAACCCCAAAAGAACCTGAACCCGGGCGCACAGTATATCATATTGTTGTAGGAAGCTTTGCGGAAAAACATAATGCCGAAATAATGGTTGATGACCTGCATAGAAAAGGAGCCGAAAAAGCCTCTATTTTTGAACAAACACCGGGCGGACTTCATAGGGTAAGCTATGGATTTTACTATAGCATGAATGAAGCCGAACGAGATCTGCAAAGTGTGAAAGAATCAGTTAACCGTGATGCCTGGATTTTGAAAAGATAAATTGTTGTATTTTTAGCAAAAAATAAAGCAATTTAAAGTGGGTAAAAACAAATTAAAAAAATTTACCGATATTAATAATTTTCCAAATGTAATTCAACCTGATTATAAATCGGATATTGAAGATTTTAAATATAAAGGAAGGTGGAATACCGGTTTTTTTAAAAACAACAACCCGTTGGTTCTTGAAATTGGTTGCGGCAAAGGAGAATACGCGGTAAACCTGGCAAAGAATTATCCCGGAAAAAACTTTATAGGAATAGATATAAAAGGTGATCGTATTTGGCATGGAGCTAAAAAATCGCTTGATACAGGGTTAAACAACATAGCATTCTTAAGAATACAAGCCGAAAAAATTGAATTTTTTTTTGACAAAAATGAAGCAAGCGAAATTTGGCTTACCTTCCCAGACCCGCAGCCAAGAAAAACCAGGATTAAAAAACGATTAACATCTCCTCAATTTTTAAAAAGATATCAAAAAATCCTTTTGCCAAACAGCCCTGTTCATCTTAAAACCGACAACAAAAACCTGTTTGAATACACTCGTGAAATCATTGCTCAATACAATCATAAAATGTATAACAATATTGAGGACCTATATAATTATACCGAAGATAACATTGACCCACCGGTTAAAAACATACAAACATACTATGAAAAATCTTTTATACGGGAAGGCTCTAAAATATATTATTTGAAGTTTTCACTCAATACCGATAATTCTTTATCATAATTTTGATTTACATGCCCGGTTATCTATTTATAAATCTTTATTAATCATGCCGGATTTATCCTTTTTTGAAAAAGTATATGAAATAGTTTTGAAGATCCCTTACGGAAAAGTTACTACTTATGGTTCTATTGCCAAATACCTGGGTGCCGGCAAATCTGCACGTATGGTAGGCTGGGCTATGAATAAATCGCACACACATCCTAAACAAATTCCGGCACACAGGGTTGTTAACCGTAATGGAGTGCTCACAGGAAAACACCATTTCGGCGGCCCGAACGTAATGCAGCAACTGCTTGAAAACGAAAGAATAAAAGTGAATAATGATCAAATAGTAAATTTTAAAAAACACTTTTGGGATCCCGCAATTGAATTGAAAAATGATCAACAAAACCACAAATAATAATGTCAAAGCAACCGGAAAATATTTTTTGTCCGATTAATTTATTATAAAGATAAAGCTCCGGGCAAAAAACAATACTCCAAACTAATTAATTTAAAAGATATTTAGGATCTATAAATTTATAACCATTTTGCTGAACTTCTTTAAGAATTATTTCCAATGCTTTAAGACTGACAGGCCGGTCATGTATCAAAATGATGCCGCCGTCAATCATGCCGTTTATAGTTCGCCATGCAATTTTTTTATGATCACCCTCTTCAACTTCATCATCAGGATACATCCAGTCATAGGAATTAACTGACCAACCCATATTACTCATCCCCAACTCATGGAGTAAAGAATCGATAAACGGTGTAGATATACCATATGGTGGTCGAAAAAAATCGGGCTTGTAGTTAAACCTGTAATCTAACCATGAGTTTAACATCATAATCTCTTTCAGTACCTCCTCCCTATCAAGTTTATTAAGCTTTTTATGATCCCATGAATGATTCCCGACCTGATGGCCGCGCTCAAGAATTTCTTCAATTAAATGTGGCTGATATACACTCATGTAGCCATTAACAAAAAATAACGCCTTTATACCATACTCATCAAGCAAATCTAAAAAACCAACTGTAGAACCTTTTCGTGGAGAATCATCAATTGTCAACAAAACAAGGCCATCTTTAAGGCCATCACTCTTTTGATGTACCTGCCATAAAACCGAATTAACATAATAAGGTTGGGCACCAGTTTTCACGGAAATTAACATAAAGAATAAAAACATGCAAAAGAAAATAAAATAGATGTTTTTACTTATTGTTGATCCATTCATAGTAATTAAGTATTGTAAATAATCTTTTGACAAAATATATTATGTAAATATAAAAAGTTATTTCTTATTAACCGATGTTTAATATATTATCACTATAGCCGTATAGCCGAGGGCTAAATATTATACAGATAATTAATTGTCAAAAGCACCCATAAATATATTAAAAAGTTTAACAATGTTAAATTTTCATGAATAAAAAAATAAAATATTATTCTTATTAATACTACTTTTGCCTGTCATTATTTTTAAAAATATCTGCAAAAAACAATAACAAATTTTCAATTTGGTTGTATCTATGCAACCAATACTTAAATAAACAATTTTAAAAAAAATACGTTATACAATCTGAGAAAATAAATCTTTATAGTTAAACTTAAATTTTACCAAATATGACAAATTCGAAAAATGCTGATCTTATCAAAAAAGTTGAGGAGATAATTGATCAAATAAGGCCACATCTGCAGGCAGATGGTGGTGACATACGTTTTGTTGAATTAACAGAAGATAATGTAGTTAACGTTGAGCTTTTGGGAGCTTGTGGTTCATGCCCAATGAGTACAATGACCCTTAAGTCGGGAGTAGAACAAGCAATGAAAAAAGCAATACCGGAAATAAAATCAGTAGAATCTGTATGATAAACAGGTAACGGGTAACGAGCAGCCATTAATAAGCAGCTGAAGAGTGACGATTTATTATTAAGGTTGGATGACTGGTTTATCAAATTTAACTCTCCGTTACCCGTTACTGACCACGTATAACCGATAAGTTAAGCATACAATCAAATATTGAAACTACAAGATTTTCTAAACATATACCGGTCTGATGAACAGGTAGAAAAAATTACCGGGGCTATAAAAAATTCGAGGTCCGGTGCCTTTTTCCTAAAAGGCATGGCGGGGTCATCGTCTTCAGTAATTTCTACGGCGGTTTCTGCCTCCACTCCAAACCCATCACTTTTTATTCTGCCCGGAAAAGAAGCAGCAATATATTTTTTTAATGATATAGAAAATCTTTTAAGTGAAAAAGACCTTCCAACTGAAAAACGTTCAACCTTCTTTTTGCCATCTTCCTACAAAAAGCCCTTTGAAAAACCCGAGATAGAAAATAATAATGTGTTGATGCGTTCGGAAATCATCAACCGGTTAGCTCAAAATAAGAACAAATTTTTGATAGTAACATATCCGGAGGCTCTCACCGAAAAAGTAGTTTCAAAAAAAAGCCTGAAAAAAAATACCATCTCGATTAATAAAGGCGAATCAGTGTCAGTTGACATTATGCTTGACCTATTGGTTGAAAATGAATTTGAACGTGTTGAGTTTGTTATTGAACCGGGACAATTCTCTGTAAGAGGTGGTATTGTTGACGTTTTTTCTTTTGCTTATGATTATCCTTTCCGAATAGAAGTGATGGGTGACCATGTAGAATCTCTCCGAACTTTCGATCCCGAAACCCAAATTACCGTTAAATTACATGAAAATATAGAAATATTGCCCGATATCCGGAAAATGGCTCACAGCGAAAAGTTTACCGACTTCCTTTCTGCTATTGCCACACACACAATCATTTGGCTTGAAGACACCTCATTAACCGGCGAAATAATTGAAAAAAACTTTTCAAAAGCGGTTGAAATGTTTGATTCTCTTTATCCCGGGGAAGAAAACAATTTATCTCCTGAAGATGTATTTATCAATAAATCCTATTTTATTGATAAGCTTCGGGAATTTAATGTAATCGAGTTTGGCCGTCAATATCTTGCGCCGACCGGCAACATATTTAAGTTCAATTTTTCGCCTCAGCCATCATTTAACAAAAACTTTGAGCTCTTACGTGAAAACTTTCAAAAAAACAGTGCTGAGAATTATAAAAACCTGGTTTTATCAGATAATCCTCGCCAGATTGAACGGCTACACGCTATTTTTGACACCATAAGTGAAGAAAAGCCTGATACAGGGGCTTTCAAACATGACATTATGATGATAGCCCTGCAAAGCGGTTTTATTGATCATAATAATAAAATAGCTTGTTATACTGACCATCAAATATTTGACAGGTATCATCGCTTCAGATTGCGCGACAGGCTGCCTGCAAAACAAGCTGTTACCCTTAAAGAATTTAATAACCTGAAGCCGGGCGACTATGTTACACACATTGATCATGGCATAGGTATTTTTAGCGGATTAGAAAAAATTGAAGTAAACGGCAAAATACAGGAAGCAATAAGGCTTATCTACAAGGGTGACGACGTTCTGTATATAAGCATTCATTCATTACATCGTATTGCCAAATATACAAGTAAGGATGGCGCCACCCCCTCCTTACACCGGCTGGGGTCCAATGCCTGGAACAAGCTAAAAAATCGCACAAAACAAAAAGTAAAAGATATAGCCAAAGATCTTATAAATCTGTATGCCAAACGTAAATCCAAAAAAGGCTTTGCTTTTTCACCCGACACATACCTTCAAAACGAACTCGAAGCATCATTTATATATGAAGACACCCCCGACCAAATTAAAGCTACTGCCAATATAAAAAAGGATATGGAAAAAGAATATCCTATGGACAGGCTGATATGCGGCGATGTGGGCTTTGGCAAAACTGAAGTAGCTGTCAGAGCAGCGTTTAAAGCAGCCACAGACAGCAAACAAGTAGCCGTCCTTGTACCAACAACCATATTAGCACTACAGCACTATCATACCTTCTCAGAACGCTTAAAAGATTTTCCCTGTAATATCAATTACATAAACAGGTTTCGCACTACAAAAGAAAAAAAACAAATTTTAAAAGAGCTGAACGAGGGTAATATAGACATAATTATAGGTACTCATCGCCTTGTTAGTGAAGATGTAAAATTTAAAGACCTGGGCCTGTTAATAATTGATGAAGAACAAAAATTTGGTGTTAGTGTAAAAGAAAAACTAAAAAAGATAAAAGTAAATGTAGACACTTTAACCCTGACAGCCACACCGATACCACGTACTCTGCAGTTTTCACTGATGGGCGCACGTGACCTTTCCTTAATAAATACCCCTCCACCCAACCGATACCCAATCATTACAGAGGTGCATTTGTTTAACAAGGAGCTAATAAAAGAAGTCATAATGCACGAAGTTTCAAGAGGCGGACAGGTGTTTTTTGTGCATAACCGGATTAATAATATTACAGAAGTTGCAAAAATTATCAAACAATTATGCCCCAATATAGATGTTGCAATTGGCCATGGGCAAATGGAAGGCCCAAAGCTGGAAAAAGTCATGATAGATTTTATTAACGGCGAGCATGATGTACTTGTTTCCACCACAATAGTTGAATCCGGACTGGATATACCCAATGCCAACACCATTATAATTAACAACGCACATCATTTCGGGCTGAGTGACTTGCACCAGATGAGAGGACGTGTAGGGCGCTCCAACAAAAAAGCTTTCTGTTATCTCCTTGCCCCGCCCTTAAGCACACTTACCGATGAGTCACGAAAAAGATTAAAAGCGCTTGAAGAGTTTTCAGAACTGGGCAGCGGTTTTAATATAGCAATGCGCGATCTTGATATCAGGGGTGCAGGTAATGTGCTGGGAGCCGAGCAAAGTGGATTTATTGCAGAAATAGGCTTCGAAACTTATCATAAGATACTGGATGAATCTATTGCGGAACTGAAAGAAAATGAATTCAAAGATTATTTTGACAAAAAAAAGGAAGACAAAGAAAAGCCGTATGTAGAAGAATGCCAGCTTGAAACAGATCTTGAATTACTCCTGCCCAGCGATTATGTATCAAGCGTTGAAGAACGCCTGGCCTTATACAAAGACCTTGACTCTGTCAGTAACCACAAAGAACTAAACTCTTTTGCAACAAAATTGCGCGACCGGTTTGGCCCTATACCTGAAGAAACACTGGGATTATTTGACGCAGTCAGGCTCAGATGGCTGGCAGCCAGGCTGGGTTTTGAAAAAGTAGTTCTAAAATCAGAAAAATTTATAGGATATTTTATCTCCAACCATGAGTCATCATACTACAACTCAGAAATATTTAAAAAAGTACTGCAGTATGCACAACAAAACGGGCGTTTATGCAGGCTGAAAGAAACCGGTAATAAACTTAACATAACAATCAAAAATGTTAAAACTATAAACCGGGCTTTTGAACATCTAAAAGAAATGGATAACACCCACCATTAAAAATATTTGTTTTAACAACAAACAGCCAACAAAAAATTCAGTATTTCCATTGATTTTTCTGATTTATCTTTTTGTGATATTTGCATCAAAATGGCATCCTTTATAAATTTATGCAAATCACAGGCCATTAGCAGGCCTTGATTTAATGTAAAAGATGTTATTGAATTAGGGGCAAACAAAACTCAATGAAATTTACAAAATATTGTAAAGAATAACATTTTCATGAAACATTTTTCATTAAGGTTGTTTATTGCTGCTTTTTTTATAATATCAATGCCTTATCTTATTAAGGGCGAAGATTTAAAAGATGAAAAGGAAACTGAGATTTCCTGGTTTTCTTTTGAGTGGCTGCCTGCACCAGTTTACAGTAATTTGGAAAACCCAAAGGGTATAATGCGTTTTTCACCCACAGTAGATGGAGTATCCGGCATGCAAGGATTCAGGCTAAGCATTGAGTTAAAGGAAAATTACATTTACGAGAGTGCATTGGAAAATCTTATATGGCGTAAACCTGACCTGGAAAACAATATTCTCAGTTTTAGGTCAGCAGGCCGGACAAAGACAAGAGTACTTGAAGATGTTGAATTGGCTTTTGGGAATGAAATTCGTGATTATACCGATTTTGAAGTAATAAGTAATAACAGTGAACCCAAAAATTCTGAGATTAGCGGATTTATTGGCCACGGTTTTTTTAAATCGCGCAATAAAATACTTGTTATTGACTATCCCGGAACACGCTTCACCGAGCTAAGCAAACTACCCGAAAAATGGGAGGAAAAAGCCCATTTCACTGAAATGGAGTCATCTCCACATTTTTTGAGTTTAAACCTCAGGGCTAACAATAGCAGAATAAGGCTTAGCTTTGATCATGAACCCATACCGGCATTAACTTTATATAGAAAATGGGATTTCAGGCGCATAGCTTCAGATGTAAATGTAACAGATAGCCTCCGATATTTTCATCCGCAAAATAACAGTTATAAAATGTTAGGGGGAAAAGAACCTCAAAGAGATATCTACTTTGGCCCATACAAGCTTAAAAGCCACAATGTTTACCTGATGCCCGAAAGAAGACAACGTATCGGTAGTGATAACGGACTGATCACTCAACCCTTTTTTGAGGATTACGTTCTAATCCTGGATTTCAAAAATAAAAGATTTGGAATAATGCCTCCACACTACATAGACAATTAGGTGCAAATGAATCCGGGTATTTTTAAAGCTTTTTTGGTAGCACATCTAATTAATTAAAAACATAAAAAAATAAACCGGGCCAAATATTGAGATTTTGGTTCCCGGTTCATTTTTGAATCTTTGCAAGTTTAATAAAAACTGTTAGTAATTCTCTGCCTTTATTTCAAAATATGCCTGCGGGTGTTTGCATGAAGGACAGTTTTTTAACGCTTTTTCACCTTCATAAACAAAGCCGCACTTACGGCAATACCAAACAACTTTTTGCGGTCTTTCAAATACCTCACCGTTTTTTACACGTTCCATTAATTTTATATAACGCTCTTCGTGTTTCTCCTCAACCTTGGCTACCATCTTAAAGGTATTGGCCACTTGCTTAAATCCTTCTTCTTCGGCTATTTTTGCAAATTCAGGATAAAGATGAGTCCACTCTTCGTTTTCACCTTTGGCAGAATCTTCTAAATTTTCGGCTGTAGTTCCGATTTTACCGGCAGGGTACGACGCTGTGATCTCAACCATTCCTCCCTGCAAATACTCGAAAAAGGTTTTTGCATGTGTCTTCTCGTGGTTAGCAGTTTCTTCAAAAACACCTGCAATCTGCTCGTATCCCTCCTTTCGCGCAACCTTAGCAAATATTTCATACCTGCGTGCTGCCTGCGACTCACCGGCAAATGATTTTAAAAGATTCTGCTCTGTTTTTGTCCCTTTAATATTTTTCTCCATAATTTATAATTTAAACAAATTTGATTAATATAAATATTTATTTAACTATTACTTTCATTCAAGCTACCTGGTTTATTATACCTAATTTGAGTGGTATAAGCGAAGCTAAAATTCCGGCCATAAACATTTTACCTTTGTATTATCTGCTTTCTGTCGGGCCCTGTTGATATAAGCCATACAGGCAATTCAATGTAGTCTTCAATAAATTTAACATAATCTTTAAGCTCTTCTGGTGATTGCTCTAAAGAATCGACTGTTTCAAGAGACTTTTTCCACCCTTTTAATGTTTTATAAACAGGTTTAAGGTTTTTAGTATCCATATTATAAGGAATAAGCTCAATTTTTTTGTTGTCAATTTCATAGTGAGTACATATTTTAATGCTTTCAAAAGAATTTAACACGTCTGCTTTGGTCATAATAAGCTTCTTTACTCCATTGAGCATCACGGCATATTTAAGCGCCGGCAAGTCAAGCCATCCGCACCTTCTTGGTCGGCCTGTTGTTGAGCCGAATTCTTTGCCCTTGTTCCTCAATTCATCTCCTTTTTCACCAAAAAGTTCCGTAGGAAAAGGGCCTCCACCCACTCTTGTACAATAAGCCTTAAAAATCCCAAACACCTCTCCAATTTTAGTCGGTGCCAGCCCAAGCCCAATACAAGCCCCGGCAGTAACCGTGTTGGAACTGGTTACATATGGATATGACCCGAAATCAATATCAAGCAATGTGCCTTGCGCACCTTCTGCCAATACGCTATTACCATTTTGCAATGACCGGTTTATAAACACCTCCGAATTTACCAGCTGCATATCCGAAAGCATCCCCAAACTATCAAACCAGAGCTTCTCATATTCACAAAAATCAACACCTCCTACTTCAAACTTATCATCATAACCAAATGCAGAAGCTTGCCTGAAATGCAGCTGTTTCAAAGACTCATATTTATCCCTGAAATCCGGTTCAACAATACTGCCTGTTCTGATACCAACACGCGCAGCTTTATCTGTATAAGCAGGGCCTATGCCTTTTAATGTACTTCCGATTTTATTGTTGCCTTTATTCCGCTCATAAACTGCATCCAAAAGCCGGTGTGATGGTAAAATCAAATGCGATTTTTTTGATATTAATAAAGAAATTGAACTCATTTCTTTATTCAGACTATTAATCTCTTCCCTGAAAATAACAGGGTCAATTACCACACCGTTGCCTATGAGATTTGTTACATTATTATGAAAAATCCCTGAAGGTATTGTATGTAAGATTATTTTTTTGTTATCAAACTCCAGTGTATGGCCTGCATTGGGCCCACCCTGAAACCTGGCGATAACATTATATTTTGGAGTTAAAACATCAACAACTTTACCCTTGCCTTCATCACCCCATTGCAGCCCAAGCAAGACATCCGCCTTATTATTATATTCACTCATTAGGTTGTTTTATTTATTTTATTGATTACTTGAGGTTTAACATTAACTAATGAATAATTAAGCCAAAATTAATTTATTTTATCAATTGTTGCAACTTTTTGTAACTTGTAGTTTTTTATAAAATGTTTTTGGACAGAAAACCAGGCAGGAGGATTAAAAATTATTTTTTTCTTTTCAAAAAAAAACAAGTGAAAACTTAAATGCATTTATTATAAGAGAATGTAGGATGATCAAATTTTATATTTATCTATATCTTGTTATTTATGTTTTTCAGAACAATTTTTGCAAACACCATAAAATGAAAGAGAACGATTATCAACCTTAAATTTCATAAGTTTCTCAACCGATTTTTGTATTTCATCAAGCCGTGGATCACAAAACTCAATAACACCGTCACACTCATAACATATCAAATGATCATGCTGTTCATATTTAAACGACTTTTCGTAATGTGCTACATTATTGCCAAACTGATGTTTTATAACCAAATTGCATTTGCGCAACAACTCAATGGTATTATAAAGCGTAGCACGACTAACCCTGTAGTTGTTGTTCTTCATTTTTATGTATAAAGATTCTATATCAAAATGCCCGTCAGTATTAAATATTTGTTTCAAAATTGAAAATCTTTCAGGCGTTTTGCGATGACCGGTTTTTTCAAGATATGCCGAAAAAGCATTTGTAACAGTTTCAAAGCAGTCTTTTCTCTCTTTTGTCTTTCTCATAATCAGATGGTTAAAATAACTAACTCAAAAAACGTGTTTATTAATAAACAAATTAATCTTAATAATATAACTTGGTTTTCAAAATATTTGAGGAGGTAAAGATAAAGATTTTATGTTTATTTAAAATAAATAAAAATAAAATCTTTAACCACAACCCGGAAATTTTTTTATTCAGTTAACTGCTTTCTGAGCAATGGCTTGTCATTTTAATGCCCGGTTTTTTGAGAAAGAACCGGCAATAAATTTGTTATAAATATTTTATTTAAAATCCGATGATTCAACAACAACAGAGTATCAATCTTTGCCGATTCTTGTAACCGATCTCACTCCCTCGACCTTTCTTAGTTTTCTTATCAGGCTTTGAAGATGTTTTGTATCTTTAATATAAAGCATAACATTACCTTCAAATTTTCCTGCGCTACTTTCAATATTAATTGACCTGATATTTAAATTATGCTCTTCTGAAATTATATTAGTTAATTTATTAACCATACCAACATCATCAATACCCCTGACTTTAATTCCGGACAAGAAAGCAATTGTTTTTTTTGTAATCCATTTAGCTTTAACAACCCTGTATGCATATTTTGACATCAATTGAATAGCATTTGGGCAATTATTACGATGAATTTTTATTCCCTCCTGAATAGTGATAAATCCAAACACATCATCACCTGGTATTGGATTACAGCATGGCGATAAAGAATAATTCAGATCCTGAATACCGTCACCTATAAGCAATGTATCAGCCTGTTGTTTAAGCTTTTGTCTTATGATATCTTTTTCGCGGTCAATAACAAGTGATTCCGACTCTTTAGATTTTGATGAGAATGGTTTTCTCAAATAGCTCAAAATGCCGCTTGATCTGTCTGATTCTGAAACGAAGTTTCTAAGCTCCTTTGTGGTAATATTTTCGTTGGCAACTTCATAATACAAATCAAGGTGTGATTTGAGGCGGAAATAGTTTACCAGTTGATTAATGTTATTTTTGTTATTATCAATTTTGAGTCGTTTAAGCTTTCTATCAAGGATCTCTTTGCCTTCAACGGCAAGTTTATTCCGCTGTTCTTTCAGGGCAGCTTTTATTTTTCCTTTGGCCCTTGCTGTTGTGGCATAATTGATCCAGTCGGGCTTGGGATTTTGTTTGGCAGAGTTAATAATTTCAACCTGGTCGCCACTTTTCAGTTCATGATTTAATGGCACAAGTTTATGGTTAACTTTAGCTCCAAGGCAATTATTTCCCACCTGGGTATGGATACTATAGGCAAAATCTAATGCGGTTGACCCTAATGGTAATGTTCTTAATTCGCCTTTGGGTGTAAAAACAAATATTTCATCCGAAAACAAGTTAAGCTTAAAATCATCAATAAAGTCTAAAGCATCAGCATCTGATGTTTTCAAAATCTCACGTATTCTGTTCAGCCATTTGTCAATTCCACTTTCAACCCCTTTCGCCTCTTTATACTTCCAGTGGGCGGCATATCCTTTTTCTGCAATTTCATCCATACGTTTAGTCCGAATTTGCACCTCCACCCACTTACCTTCATTACCCATAACGGTAGTATGCAATGATTCATAACCATTGGCCTTGGGAGTAGATATCCAATCGCGCAACCTGTCGGGGTTTGGACGATAAATATCGGTAACTATCGAATATGCCCTCCAACAGTCGGCCTTCTCACGATATTCGTTGCTGTCAAGAATAATACGTACGGCAAATATATCGTACACTTCTTCGAAAGGAATCTCCTTTTTCTGCATCTTACTCCAAATTGAGCATATCGACTTGGTGCGACCTTCTATCTCAAACTCAAAACCATGATCTTTCAGGGCTTTTTTAATAGGAAAGGTGAATTTTTGAATATACTTTTTCCTGGCTTCAGCAGTATCTTTAATTTTTTGAGATATGGTAAAGAAAATCTCAGGATCAGTATATCGCAAAGCCAAATCTTCGAGTTCGCTTTTAATGGCATGAAAACCAAGCCGGTGCGACAATGGAGCAAACAAATACAATGTTTCATTGGCAACCTTAAGTTGCTTTTTGGGTGGCAAAGCATCCAGTGTTCTCATATTATGCAACCGGTCAGCAATTTTTATCAGTATAACCCTGACATCATCCGAGAGTGTAAGCAACATCTTCCTGAAATTTTCGGCCTGAACATAGTCAGTTTGGTCAAAAATATCTGAGATTTTAGTTAACCCGTCAATAATGCGGGCAATATCACTGCCAAAATATTCTTCTATATCGGTTAAAGTGTATTCGGTATCTTCCGCAACATCATGCAACAAAGAACAAGCCACAGACGTCGCATCAAGTCCAATCTCCCGGGCAACAATCTGTGCAACGGCAATAGGATGGTAAATATAGGGCTCGCCCGTTTTACGCCTGTGATTCTTATGTGCTTGCGAAGCAAAATTAAACGCCTTATGAATAAGCTTGCGGTCTTCCGCCTTTATTGTAGCACGACATAATGATAACAATTTACGGTACCGCCTTAAAATCTCCTTTTTTTCTTCCTCCGCATCAAAAACCTTATTGTTCTTTACAATTTGTTCTGACATATCTTTATATTATCAATTAACGTTATACTTTTATCAAAAAAAAATTACTAAAATAGAATTATTTGCATTCTAATATAATAAAAAATACTGAATTTTTGCAGGCTTCTAAATAAAATAATGTGTTTTTTAAAAAGAAGTTATTATAACATAACTTTTTTAATTTTATATATAACAGCTAAAAGATGATAGTTTAATTATTATAACAAATAATTTTTATGAAAGTTGCATTAGTATAAGAAAAATATACTTAAAGTTCTGATATTTATATTCCTGTTTTCCACATTGCAACACCCTAAAACTTTTTAAGCACCATTTCATATAGCTGATTCTGCACAATAATTTTCTATTTTGTTTTTAAATCCCTTTAAACTTTTTTCTTGAAAAAAAAGTTACAAAAATTCAAGGCTGTGGTTTCGCCACCACAAAACTACGCATCAAGGGCTAAAATATTTGCAATGTCGCTTTTGGCTTTGATTTGTTTTTGAGAGTGTTTAATCTGTATTATATTTTTTATACTTTTCCATAACTTTACGGAGCGACTTCAAATATTTTTTAACGCCCTTTTCGCTTGTTTTGTAGGTGTCTTCACCAAAGGCC
>PUKZ01000120.1 GCA_003550725.1 Bacteroidales bacterium
ATCTTCTTCTGTTTTCATTTTGACGTCCGATCTGCCTATGGTTGTTCCCTCGATTATCAGGCAGTCAATGTTTCCAGGTGGGTTATCAAGAAACTGTTTATACAGTTTTTCTCTTCTTCCGTGTGATCTGAAATCACCTGAATAAAAGAGCCTTTTACCTTCTGCTTCAATCAAAAACGAATAGGAATCATATGCCGAATGGTCGTTGAGATAGGGAGTTATTTTAAAATCGCCAATGGTAAAAGATTCTTCATGCTTAAAGTACCTGGGATTTGGAATATTGTTGTTTTGATTGAGGAAGATATTATTCAGTTCCAGTATTTTGTATGTAGCTTTTCCGAGCCAAACGGGTATTACAGGATTGAGGTAATGCATCATTCCAAAATGATCTGCATGAGCATGCGAAATTATCAGCCCGTCAATGCCGGGTTTTGAGGAATATGCTCCTTTAACATTGGGTAGTATTCCTTGTTTTAACAGCTCTTCGGTTGACAGTTTCTTATACTTGTTAAACTCAAAGCTGCCACCTTGCTTATTTACCAATGGCATACCAAAGTCGAGCAGAATGCGTGTTGAGCAGGATTGAAGCTCAATGCATGTTCCGCCTATTTCGGTGGCGCCGCGGTGGATGATAATTTTCATTTGATATAATTTTCTAAAAAGTAAAAAGCTATAGGTTTGCTTGTATAGTGTCGTTTAGCGATTCGAAGCAAGAACCTTTAAAACCGCTACATAGGGTATTAAATGCACTACCTTCGAAATCAATTGCTATAAGCCAAGTCATTATACATGATGTTGCGTTCTCGTGCTTTATTCTTAGCTGGTTGTCCATGTGTATGAGTGCGAATGACTGGCAAATTAATTCTCAATCAATTTGTAATGTTCACTAGGTGGGAAAAGTAAATCCAATCCGGTTGTTTTGATTTTAAACAATGGTCCTTTTTCAACTACATTTCCTTTCGGGTTTCTTTTTATCAAATGGTCAAGCGTAATTACTCCTTGCTCAATTAAAATATCAAATTGAGATGTTATCGGTTTCTTAGTATGTTCCACTTCTGTATATAAGAAGTGTTCTGTTCCATCGACAATAGTACTTTCAGCCTCAACCCAAAATGTTTCCCTGTGCTTTTCAAGTAATCTTGAATGTAATTTATCCAATATCCATACGACAAAATCACCAATTTTTGGCTTGTCTGAGTTTTCAATTAATTGTTGAGCATCATTGTCCACTCTCAATATTAAGCCTTGAGAGTTTCTATTTAAAGTTGATACTGTGCAGTATAATTTAAAATCTTTTTCCCTCCAGTAGCCAAAATTATCAAGTATTTCAGCAGAACTTTTAAACTGGCTCAAACTCCAATCAGGTACTTGTGCAAATAAATTCTTTCTATTTCTTCTTTTGCTTCTAAAAGATTTAAGTTCAATTCCTTTATAGTCTGGTTCTTTTGATGAATTTATATCAACACCTAAAGCTGTTTCCAATGTTCGACCAACAGAAGTATCAGCATTAACCATAGAGGGTATAGCTCCAGATTTTGCAATTTTTCTAAGCTTCACTAATAACTCATTTGCTATGGCATTTTCTTTTCTATTGATTTCTTCAACTAGTTCTTTTAAAGGATTTGCAATTGGAGAATCAATCAAATTTTCAATTGGTAATTGAGTGATATTAAAAGCATGAATTTTCCCTTCATAACATATTAAAGCTACAAGATGGTTTGGATTCGCAAATTTCTTCAAGCCTGAAAACCAAATCCTTGGATCTCCTTTCTTTGTTATTGGGCGATATAATGAAACGTTTGATTTTACAATTTTGAATTGGTCGTAAATTAAGCCTTCAATAATTACCTTATTTTCTGGACCTTGCGCTTGAGATTCATAATCATGAAAATTATTTTCTTTTAGATAATTCCTAACTGGACCTGTTGCATCCAAAATTGACTTACTCAGACCTGTTTCAGTTGGTTCTATTAATGCAAGAGAAACAGAGTTTTCAGTCAGTTTTTTCAATCTCATTTCTTCTGTTTTGGTTAGTGCTCTCATCTAATATGTTTTAAAATTTCGGCAGCAACAGCTCTTGCCAACAACGGTGGAACTGCATTACCAACTAAAGTGAACTGTGGTACTTCGGATTTTCTATTATTACCACCTGTTGAACGTTTGCCCTGAAATACAAAAGAGTCGTCAAACGATTGTAGTCGAGCCATCTCCCTAACTGTCAATGCTCTTGGTGTATTATAATGAATATAATCATCTGGAATAGTCATTACAGTGGGGCTTTGTTCTTCAGGTTTTAAAACATTGTAATTCCTTTTATTTGAAGCTAAGCCATATTTATTTAGTTTATCCTGGGCAATTTTGTAATCTCCTTCATTCAAAATAATTTCTAACCTTTTTACAACATCATCATTTTGATTGCTTGTCCTGTGATTATTTAAAACATCATAGTTTTTCTCTCCAGCATTTAATGCTTCGGTATTCCTTACATAAAATGGTTTACTTGCATTATTATACTGTTTTATTAATCTGCCTTTCTTACTCCATTCAGCAAATGTTTTACCCGCTTTTTCGTCAATTTTCCCATCAATGCTTCTTTTCTTAATAAGGCTCAATTTTTTTTCCGATGTGCTATTGTATTGTGCAAAGATATCAACGGGTTCATAATGATAAAATTCCTGGTTGTTTCCTATGAAGTCAAGATCATATAAAGCCTCAAATACTGTTACTTTCTCATTTCCTTTAACAGTTGGTGGAATTTCAGATATGAACTGCTGGTCTTTTCGGCAACCGATAAAAAGAACCCGTTCCCTATTTTGTGGGACTCCATAATTAGATGCATTTGCAACAAATGGTTTTTCAATCCGGTAAAGTCTAATGCTTTCAACTATTTCTTGGAGCTTTTTTAACTGGGTTTCATCGCAGTTTTCCCTGATAAAAGCTATAGTTTCATCAAAGGAGAAAGTATAAATCTTTAATGAAATTAAAATATTATTAATCACACTTTGATATTCATTTGCAATTTTTAAATTTTTGAAAGCGGTTTCAATTTTATTGATTACTTCATCTGTTCTTAAGTCACTTAGAAAATTCGAAAAAGAATCAACAAAGAAGTCGTTATCAATATTACAAAAATCTTTTTCTTTAATAATATCCCTTTTTAATTTATTCCATTGTTTATTACGGATCAAAATATTGAAACCATGACGTATTGTGCTAATACTCATATCCGTTTTGCTGGTTTTGTAATCTACAATTTTAGGAGTAAGATTTCTGAATTTTGATTCTACAAACCTGATAAAAGCTTCTTTGCCTTCTTCTTTTTGATATTCGCTAAGTTTCTCTATTTCGATTCTTTTTATTAGGCTATCAATAATAAAATCATCTTTCTTAAATTTTCCTTTTAGCGACCTCAAATAAGATACAAGTTTAGGGACTTCATTCACATCGATTATTGAGTTAATTTCTTTTAGAATAAGATCTTTTATTTCACCTCCTTCTTTCGTGAGAATACCCTTCACATTTTCCATGATAAAGTATTTGGGCTGTAGAGCTTTAATTACTTCAAGGTAATGTGAAAATAAATCATCCTTTTTATCAAACTTTTTACGTTTACCTGCTAGACTAAAACTTTGGCAAGGGGGGCCGCCACAAACAACATCAATTTGATGGTCGCCAATTTTTTCTAACAAATTGTCCAAAAAGTCAGGTTCTGTAATATCTTGTCGTAGAAATTCAGTGTTTAAGCCAAGTTGATGGTTATATCTAACAATATGCGTTAATTCACAATTCTCATTTATGTCACTAGCTAAGATAAAATCAAAAAACTTATTATTGACTTCAGTCTGAAGAAATCCCTCGCTAAAGCCACCTGCACCAGCAAATAAATCAATAAATTTGAAAGGTTTACCATAAAAGGAAAGTTGCTCTCTAACAATACTTACTTCGTTGTTTTCTCTATAGCTAACTACATGTTCGTTCAACAAATCTTTAATTTCTTTTTCAGTGTATGTTTTGCGATATGATTGATTTAATAATTCATTAGCTCTTTCCTTTAAAAAACGCAAATAATAATTATATTCTTTATGTTCTATATATGAATCTCTTACGGTCTGTGTAGTTTTATTGAAATATTCAGGTTTAATTTTTCTTTTCGTAGTAACTTTAACCTGCGCTCCATTACAATTAATGCGCATATGAATTGGAGCGTATCCTTTTTTATCTGTTTTATCAAGATAATAGTTTGTTGTAGCCATAATTTGCGGACATTTTTACGTACACGGACAAAATTACGGACAAATATTCAAAAACCTACAAGTATTATTGAAAAAGTTATGAACAGGTATAATTAAATTTTGTTTATAAACCTGCATTCTGTAAAAATCAGACAGTTAAGACAATTGGGTTTTTGTTTTTTGCAAACCAATGATGCATAATCTAATATAGCCCAATTTAACTCTTTAGAATTATCAATATTAACTACTCTATAAGCTAATGTTTGCAAATAGGGGTCATGTCTAATATCAGTTAACTTTCGCTCTCCAAAAAAACGCTCTAACAATCTAGCCATATTAACATCAAGCAAAGGAGATTTCTTTTTTAAAACATAAAGTTCGAAAGCATTTGTTATGTATTGACCCATCATTGGTATTTCTTCAATCTGGTTTCTTTCTTTTGGAAATCGACCTTTTCTTCTCTTTAGTTCTTGTGCTAATTTATAAAGTCTACTACCTCTTTGTTTATAAAGTCCTAATGGTTTTGTTATTTCCTGCAATTCTGCTTCTGTTGCCTCACCCAATTGTTTCCATGAAGAATGTTTTTTTAAAAAAACAGGTAAAAATTTGGATACAGTTTCTGCTTTTGTTCTTTGCAGAAAGACCTCTGATATTATCAATTCATAATTGGTGGCCGATTTATTTCTCCATGGAAAACTCCGTCCATTAACTAGATACCATTCAAGTAGTTTGTCTTGAAAGTATTCAATACCTGATTCGTATATAAAATCAAATTTATCCACACTACAAATGTACTCATTCCGGTTCTGGGTTGAGAAAAAATTGACTTTTATGCAAGTAAAAATATTAGCTTGTGGGTTTAAGCTTGCAAATTTGCCAAATGTGTGTTGAAATATGTTGTAGTGTCTTTCTTAGCATGGAACACAACTTATAATTCAAAAATTATTTTCCCATAAGCTAGTCAAATAGAAATCTTTACTAATACTACCCTTACAATATGTGTTTATGTTTTCATTTTCAATTTTTGATTTATGTTCTTTTAACTTTCCTGTTAGCTGATCGTTATCAAAACCAAATATTAATAGAGTAACTTTATCATAAATGCCTTCAGGTTTAGGTATATCTAAATAAAATAATTTATTAATCTTCTCAACATACCTCCCATACTCTTTAATTATATCATCATGCTTATCATTTATTTGAGATTCATATTCTTCAATTTGACCAACCACTTTAGGCACTCCTTTTGATCTAATATAAGTGTTAGAATAATGTTTTGCCTCAACAAACCTTAACATTTTTGTGTTTTTATTAAACAGCAAAATATCTATCCTGTCTTGCTTTTTTTCTTCATTAAGACTTTTAAAAGAAATTTCTATATCTAATACAACAATATCTGTCTTTTTTTTAAAGTAGGTGAATTCTTTATAAATATTTGCTATACCCGAATTTTCAATTCCAGCATAATTAGTGCAATTTTCCTTTATTCGATCGTAGTTAGTTGAAAAGTCTAGAGGTAATCTGTAAGCTTTTAATTCAGATTTTGTTAAATAATCCTTGCCTTTATTTTTAATTACAGCAGCATATTTAATATGTGTTTTAAAACCACCCTTTTCATTATATTCAAATAGTTTCCCCCCTTTATGATAAAAATCAATTCTTTGGTTTCGAATTGCCGGAAAAACATCGCCTGTTTTTATGTCAGGAAGTAATTTTTTTTTAAATAAATCCTCTTCTTGAAGTTTCTTAATTAATTTTTCTGATATAATTCTTTTAAACGTTTGGCTTGAATTTGTCATAATTGTGCATTTTATTTGCGAATAATTGATTTATACTCAAAAACCCTCTCCTTCGTTTTAAAAGCCACCTCATCCTCCCCAATTTCAACTGACAGTATCTGCTTTTTCAGCTTTCCTCTTATTTTGCCTTGCAGGCTTTCATTTAAAAAAACTTCATCTTCTCGTCCGATTATAACCAGCAGGTCATCTTTATCTATTTTTGTTTTCCCGTGATAGAAGCTTCTCATATCAGTTTTGGGAAAGAGCTGCGGTATAATTGCCGGTGTTGCCGGGGTGTCGCCGGATATCCTGGCGATGGTATCGGCAACTTTCTTATATTTATAGGAATCATTCACAAAGCCAAATTCAAAATATTTGTTTTCATGCTGCAAGTGATCCGTATTGCCGAAGCCAAAAACCAACAACGGGTATTTCATGCCAACATTTTGCTGTATTTTGAATATCCCTTTTGCTATTTCTTTGAATAATTCGACATGATCTGCCAGTCCGTTCTGAACAAATATACAAACACTTTTGTAACCAACGGCTTCGGACTCGCCACCGCTGCATGGTTCATGCCTTCTTCCCCAGCCGCCGGTTTCACGTGTAGGGGCATTGCTTCTTAATCTGGATATGATCTTGTATGGTAGTTTTGTTTTCATATTTTCAGGAATTTATGCAAATATTCATCAATAAATAACTGTTGCGTTTTGCGTAAAGGTAATACCTGAATACGACAAGGTGTGTCGCCGGGAATTAAAATGTCACCGGTGCTCTGCACCTCATGTTCTCAATGAGTTGCTCTTTTCTACAGATATTATCGGTGCTAGCGCACCTTAGGGTTTGCTTGCTCTCAGTCTCTTAGTTCTCTTAGTTCTCTTAGTTCTCTCAGTCTCTCAGTTCTCTCAGTCCCTCAGTCTCTCAGTCGATTTTAAATCCTTATTATATTTCTATTCAACATATTCAATATCTTTGTTGTAGCAAAACTCAATTAATATATTGATAGATCATTAATTAACGATAACAATATACCAATTGACTTCTCACAGAAAAAAACAAAAATGAGTGACATCAAAAAGCATAAAGAAACCGGTGGATTGCAAAAGTTCCCCAACTTTGTAATCTTTAAAACTGCCGATGGCAAGGTAAATATTGATGTGTTCTTTAAAGACGAAACACTTTGGCTTACCCAAAAGCTTATATCTGAATTGTTTGAAAAAGGTAGAAGCACTATTTCTGAACATCTTAACCGAATTTTTACTGATGGCGAATTGGATGAAAATGTGGTATGTCGGAATTTCCGACTAACCACTCAACATGGTGCCATTGAAGGTAAAACACAGGAAAAAGAAGTTAAATACTACAATCTTAGGGCTATTGTTGCAGTAGGTTATAGAGTAAATTCACATCGTGCAATCGAATTCCGCAAATGGGCTACAGGCGTGCTGCACGAATACATCATTAAGGGTTTTGCTATGGACGATGAACGCCTGAAGCAAATAAAACATTTTGGTCAGGATTATTTCGACGAAATGCTGGAACGCATTCGTGAGATACGCATGAGCGAACGACGTTTGTACCAAAAAATAACCGACATCTATTCCCTTTCAGCCGACTACGATAGCAAAGCTGAAATTACTAAACAGTTTTTTGCCACCGTTCAAAATAAGCTTCACTGGGCAATTACCGGTAAAACAGCAGCCGAAATTATTTATAATGAAGCTGATGCTGAAAAGATAAATATGGGCCTGAAAACATGGAAGCAAGCCCCTGATGGAAAAATTTTAAAAAGTGATGCGTCTATTGCTAAAAACTACCTGAACGAAGAGCATATTAAAGCACTGGAGCGTATTGTTAGTGCATATCTTGATTTGGCTGAAACTAGGGCAATTAACCGCCAGGTAATGAACATGAAAGAATGGGAAGCATTCCTGATTAAATTCCTTGAATTATCGGATTACCCGCTTTTGCGTGATTCGGGAAAAATAACCATGCTGGAAGCTAAACTAAAAGCAGAAACTGAATACGAAAAATTCAGGGTAGTTCAGGATAGGCTTTTTGAATCGGACTTTGATAAGTTTATTAAAGGGCTAAAAGAGTAATTACTCCTTCAAAAAACCTCAAACCCC
>PUKZ01000104.1 GCA_003550725.1 Bacteroidales bacterium
ATCTGTATTATATTTTTTATACTTTTCCATAATTTTACGGAGCGACTTCAAATATTTTTTAACGCCCTTTTCGCTTGTTTTGTAGGTGTCTTCACCAAAGGCCGGAGGACGGTTTTAACCAATTTTGATATAAAAAATTAAACTTATTAAGATTTTTAAAACCATTTTACTATAAATCAACCTCCAAAACTATAAAAATCGTGTGCGTTGGCCCGCCCAAACAGGCTTTGTTTTCAACCACTACTTTGCCTGTATTTCCGCCATTTTTTAAGAGCGCGTGGAAGCATTGTTTGGGCTTGATTTTTTGTTTACTTTTTCATCTAAGGAAAAAGTAAAAAATAATAAAAAGTAAAAAAATTTCAGGAAAGCGCCTGTTTTCCGCATTGCAACACCCAAAAATAATAAAATATTATTGATAATCAGTCACTTACTTTGGTGTTGCAAAAAAGTGCGGAAAACAGGAGAAAAACCAAGTTGTTTCTAAAATTGCTTTTACCATAAGCAGCTAAAATTAATCAACTTGAGACAAATACAGATTTGTAAAGCAGAGTTAAAATTTCACTTTAAAAAAGAATATTTCCTAACGATTCTTTTCTCAATTATTTTTTTACTACTATTTTTACAAAAAAAAGATTATAAAACCAAAAATAAAAGAGATGAAAAAATTGATTTTTCTATTATTTCTACTAAATGTTTTATTTCTCCAGGCCGTAAATTCAGAAAAACAGGCTATGATTCCTGAGACTTTATGGGAATTTGGGCGTGTTGGTAACATGCAGGTCTCTCCGGATGGTAGTACCTTGCTTTTTACTGTAACTTACTATGATGCAGAAGAAAACACCAGCAGCAGGGACATATACACTTTGCCGGTTGAAGGTGGAGAACCTAAAAATATTACAAATAGTGAGTACAATGAATTTAACGCGATGTGGCGACCTGATGGAAGAAAAATTGGCTATTTGAGTCCAAAAAGTGACTATATGCAAATTTGGGAAGTTGAACCGGATGGCAGCAACCCAAGGCAAGTAACAAGAGTTGCCGGCGACATAACAGGCTTTGAATATAGCCCTAGCTTAGAACATCTCTTTTTTACCAAAAGAATTAAAATAGAAGAGGATCCACATGATCTACATCCTGATCTGCCTGAATCTAACGTATTAATATACGACGACCTTATGTACCGTCATTGGGATCAATGGCATGATTATAAATATAGCCAGATATTCATTACTCCTTATCAGGACGGATCAATAGGACGTTATTTCAATATCATGGAAAACCAGCCCTGGAACTCTCCTTTACCTCCATTTGGAAGTATTGAGCAAATAAGTTGGTCTCCCGACGGTAAAAAACTGGCATACACATGTAAAAAGAAAACCGGAAAAGACTGGACCCTGAGCACCAATTCTGACATCTATTTATTTGATGTTGAGAATGTTGAAACTACAAATTTGACAACTTTCAACAAAGGTTATGATCGCAACCCCGTTTTTTCACCTGATGGTAATTACATAGCATGGGAAAGCATGGAAACCCCAGGCTTTGAATCTGACAAAAACCGTATTATGATAATGGACCTAAGTGACAAATCATACAAAAACTACTCAGAAGGCTTTGATAGAAGCTCCAGTAATTTTAGATGGTCAGAAGATGGTGAAAAACTATTTTTTATAAGTGGTATAAATGCTACTTATCAGATGTTCAGCCTGGATATTGATGGTGAAGAAATTACTCAAATCACCGATGGTCATCATAATTATAACTCTCTTGAACTTGCCGGTGATTTCCTGGTGGGCGAACGCATGAGCATGTCTTCACCCGTAGAAATATATAGGGTCAACAAAGATGATGGATCTCAAGAACAAGTTACATTTATCAATGAGCCGGTTTTTGAAGAAATCCAAATGGGAGAGGTAGAAAAACGCTGGATAAAAACTACAGATGATAAAGAAATGCTTGTATGGGTCATTTATCCCCCGGGGTTTGATCCCGAAAAAGAGTATCCTGCATTATTGTATTGTGGGGGTGGCCCCCAAAGTGCTGTGAGTCAGTTTTTTTCTTACCGCTGGAATTTCCAAATAATGGCAGCACATGATTATATAGTCATAGCTCCTAATCGTAGAGGTCTTCCTACCTTTGGAAGAGAATGGAACGACCAGATCAGCCAGGATTATGGTGGACAAAATATGCAGGATTTAATGAGTGCAGCAAAAAAACTAAAAACAGAACCCTTTATTGATGAAAACCGACTAGGAGCTGTAGGAGCAAGCTACGGAGGATATTCGGTTTTCTGGCTTGCAGGTAATCATAACGGGCTTTTCAATGCTTTTATATCACACTGCGGTATGTTTAACTTCGAAAGCTGGTATGGCAGCACAGAAGAAATGTTTTTTGCAAATCATGATATAGGCGGCCCATACTGGGAAGACCCAACTCCACACAGTTACGAATTTTCACCACATAATTTTGTCGAAAACTGGAATACTCCAATAATGATTATACATGGAGCTAAAGACTACAGAGTGCCAAAATCAGAGGGACTACAAGCTTTTAACGCCGCACAGCTACAAGGCGTGCCAAGCAGACTGATGTTTTTCCCCGAAGAAAATCACTGGGTATTACAACCCCAAAACAGCATACTGTGGCAAAGGGAATTTTTTAATTGGCTGGATAAATGGCTGAAATAAATTGAAAATTATTACTAACAAAAGAAATCAACTGCTACCAAATATCTAAATTGAAATTTATAAATAACAAAAAACAATTATAAAAAAACACAAATAAACCCCACCAAATAAAGGATGTTTTTTATCTTATTCCAAACCATGGCAGTTATTTAACAGGGTTTATTTGTGTTTTTTTAATTCATTAATGAATCATTTTAGAATTTTAGATACTAAATTATTATCTTTGATATCAAAAAATAATTGCAATGGGAAAAAGATGGGTAGTAAAAGATAATAAAGACAATGAAGTTATTCAACACCTTATCGAAAAGCTTTCCATCAATCCTGTTTTGTGCCAGCTGCTCTATTTTAGGGGCATAACAAGCTTTAAAAGTGCTAAAGATTTTTTCAGGCCTAATCTAAATATGCTGCATGACCCATTTCTTCTAAAAGATATGGAAAAAGCAGTAGAAAGAATATTAAATGCGATTAAAAATAATGAGAAAATACTCATTTATGGTGATTATGATGTTGATGGTACAACAGCAGTAGCACTATTATATTCTTTCTTAAAAGAATTTTACCCTAATGTTGATTTTTATATACCCGACAGGTATTCAGAGGGCTACGGCATTAGTATCAAAAGCCTTGATTATGCCCATAAAAACAATTTTTCAGTTGTTATAAGCCTTGACTGCGGCATAAAAGCCGTAAGTCAAATTGTATACGCCCGTAAAAAAGAAATAGATTTCATAGTGTGTGATCATCACAGGCCGGGCGATGTTTTACCTCCTGCATATGCAGTAATCGACCCAAAGCAAGCAGACTGCACATATCCCTATAAAGAACTGTCAGGCTGCGGATTAAGCTTTAAAATAGCTCAGGCAATTTGTAAAAAAAAGAACCGGCCCATTTCAGACATAATAAAATATCTTGACTTTGTAGTAGTAAGCATTGCGGCCGATATTGTACCTATTACCGGAGAAAACAGAACTTTAGCATATTTTGGTCTTAAACAAATAAATATAGACCCGCACCCGGGCCTCGAATCTATTTTATTTTACAGTAATGTGTTCAGAAAAAATGAACCTGGCAAGAATACTATTTTTACACGCCAAATAACAATGAGCGACTTAATCTTTCTTATTGGCCCGCGTATTAATGCAGCAGGAAGAATTGATTCAGGAAATAATGCCGTAAAATTGCTCATTTGTAAAAAAATGGCAGAAACACATAATTTAAGTTCCAACATAGATAATCAAAACACCGAAAGACGTAACCTGGATGTTGAAATAACAAAACAAGCCTTGAAGATGATTGAAAGTAATCACAGGCTTAAAACCAGTAAATCAACATTGCTTTATAATCCAAACTGGCATATGGGGGTCATTGGTATTGTCGCTTCACGCCTTACAGAATCATATTATCGTCCAACTATAATTTTAACCCAGTCTAATGGCTTGATAACAGGCTCGGCAAGATCTGTAAAAGATTTTGACATATATAATGCTATAAACGCATGCAGCCAATATCTTGAACACTTCGGCGGACATAAGTATGCTGCCGGACTTAGCATGAAACCCGAAAACTTAGATGAATTTTCAAGTGCTTTTGAAAGCTTTGTTGACAAAAATATTACTGAAGAAATGCTTACACCGGAAATTGAAATTGAAACAACCATAAAACTTTATGAAATAACCGACAAATTCTTTAATATTTTAAAACAGTTTGCCCCGTTCGGACCGGGAAACAACAACCCTGTTTTTATGACAACAAACCTCACAGACAAAGGCTCAGCCAAAATTGTAGGAAACAATCACCTTAAACTTAAAGTTTCCCACCCCGATTATCCCAGAAAAGAATTTAATGCAATTGCTTTTCACCAGGGCAATTTTCTGCCAGGTATACAACAAGGCAAACATTTTGATATTACTTATCATATAGAAGAAAACACCTGGAATGGTCATACTTCAATACAACTTAATATCTCAAATATAAGATTTTCAGAAAATCAATAAAGCTTTATTCGTGATCTTGATATTAAGTTTGCTATAATAAAATAAATATTATAAGGCTAATAAATAAAAGCTCTGAATATTCGTTAGTTATTATTGTTTTGATAAGTTTATTTTATTATACACCAAAAGCACTATAATTTTTTAGTAACTTCGCAGCCATGGAAACAGTAGTAAGTGGTATAAGATCAACCGGTAACCTTCACCTTGGCAACTATTTTGGGGCTATCAGGAATTTTATTAAGATGCAATATGAGCATAATTGTTATTTCTTTATTGCAGATTATCATTCACTGACAACGCATCCAACACCTAAAGATTTACATAATAACGTAAAGCAGGTAATGGTTGAATATTTAGCTGCAGGGCTTGATCCTGAAGCTGCAACATTATATATACAAAGTGATGTTTCTCAGGTTTGCGAATTGTATCTGTTGCTTAACATGAATGCATACAAAGGCGAGCTGGAAAGATGTACATCTTTTAAGGAAAAAGTTCATAAACAGCCTGATAATATCAATGCCGGGCTCTTGACCTACCCTGTGCTTATGGCAGCCGACATTATTATTCATAAAGCAACAAAAGTTCCGGTTGGTAAAGATCAGGAACAACACCTTGAAATGGCACGAACTTTTGCAAACCGCTTTAACAGACTATATAAAACAAATTATTTCCCCCAGCCATATGCTTTTAATTTTAGTGAAGATTTAATCAAAATACCCGGACTCGACGGTTCAACAAAAATGGGTAAATCAGAAAATGAAGGTAATGCCATATTCCTGGCTGATGACCCTAAAATAATCAAAAAAAAGATTATGCGGGCAGTTACTGATAGCGGGCCGACAAAACACAACCAGGAAAAACCGCAGGAAATAGAAAACCTTTTTAACCTTATGAAAGTTGTATCTGAAAACGAAACTTATAATTACTTCAATGAAGCTTATAATAACTGCTCTATCCGCTACGGAGATATGAAAAAACAACTTGCAGAAGACGTAATTATGTTTACCGCTCCGCTAAGAGAAAAAATATTGGAAATAAGTAATGATAATGAATACTTGAGAAAAGTAGCCGCTATGGGAAAAGAAAAAGCAATGGAAAACGCATCAAAAACCATTAAAGAAGTCAGGAAAATAATAGGGTTTAAAAGTTTTTGAAAATAACTGCATCTTAAATAAAAAAAATATAACTGGTTTATAAAACACAAATGACAAAAAAATTTGCCGGGCAAAGAAAATGCAGCAATAAATAAAATACACATCTGCCACAAGCCGGAATAACTAAATAATAAAAAATATATTAATATGAAACCATGGACAGCATTAACCGGAATAACTAAATGGATTTTGCGAATAGCAATTCTTATGATTGTTTTCACCCAATACTATGATACTTTTATGGGTTTTAAATTAAACACTTTTCAATTTTACATCGCTGCTGTATATATCGTTTTTGGTGTATTGATTTTTATTGGAGGTTTTTTTACCAAGCATAATCTAACAGTAATCTCTGCATTGATATTGTTCATTGCTTCAATATATATGAGTATTGAAAGTTTCGATGGAATTACAAATGAATTTGCTTTTAACGTACTGGTTGGAGCCGTAACATTATTTTTTGTTACAAATGGAAATAAATAAAAGGCTCAGGTCACAATAATAAATTCATAATATATTTCTATTTTTATGTAAACTAAAACACGAATTGCAAAAAAATGCATATTATTTAGTTAAACCTCTTTCGCTTATGCTTATTATTTTAATTTAACCAAAATAATCTGTTTAATAATTAATGACTCAATTTTTTGAAAAAGTAAAACAAGCTGAAAAAGTTATTTTAGTTGGAGTTGCTTTAGGTAACACAAATATTAATAAAATAAATGAATATCTTGACGAGTTGGACTTTTTGGCTAATACTGCCGGTGGAATTGTATACAAGCGTTTCACACAAAAACTAAATAAACCTGACCCCAGTTATTACATCGGAAAAGGCAAGCTTGCCGAAATCGTAAAATATGTCAATGAAAATGAAATTGATTTGATTGTTTTTGATGATGAACTTTCCCCTTCACAGCTCCGCAACCTGGAAAAAGCTGTAAAATGCCGTGTAATAGACCGAAGCAACTTAATTCTTGACATTTTTGCAAGCCGTGCACGTACCGCTCATGCAAAAACACAGGTTGAACTTGCACAGTATCAATATATTTTGCCACGACTTGCAGGTATGTGGACACACCTTGAAAGACAGAGAGGTGGTATTGGAGTTCGCGGACCGGGAGAAAAAGAAATTGAAACTGACAGGCGAATTGTCAGAGATAAAATTTCACTGCTGAAAAAAAAGCTTGAACAAATTGATAAACAAAAAACAACACAAAGATCAAACAGAGGAGCATTAGTAAGAGTAGCATTGGTAGGATATACAAATGTTGGAAAGTCAACAATAATGAATCTTTTAAGTAAAACAGAAGTTTTTGCCGAAAACAAGTTGTTTGCTACATTAGATACAACAGTAAGGAAAGTAGTAATCGGTAATCTGCCTTTTTTACTGTCAGACACCGTAGGTTTTATAAGAAAATTACCTCACCACCTGATAGAATCTTTTAAATCAACCCTGGATGAAGTCAGGGAATCAGACATATTGATACATATTGTAGATATATCACACCCAAACTTTGAAGAACAAATTAATGTTGTAAATCAAACCCTACAAGAAATCAAAGCAACAGATAAACAAACTATTTTATTATTCAACAAAATAGATAAATATGCCTTTACTGAAAAAGAAAGCAGTGAATTAAATATTGAAAAAACAGATAATCAAACATTGGAAGAACTTAAAAATACATGGATGGCAAAATCAAACAACCCATGCCTCTTTATATCAGCAACCAAAAAAATTAATATCATAGAATTCAGAAAACTGTTATATGAATATGTAAAAGAAATTCATCGCAAAAGATATCCATATGATAATTTCTTGTACTGATGAGATAATGAAATAAAAATGACTTTTTAGGCTAAATATTTAATTCTCTCAGACAAATACCTAACTGAAAACATACAAAATTTTGAAAAAACATATAATAGAAATTTTTTCATATCCATTAATTGTTGTAATTTACCTGGTTTCGATTCTCCCGCTAAGTTTATTATATCGAATCAGTTGGATACTATTTTTTTTCTTATATTATATAACCGGCTATAGAAAAAAAGTTGTTTATGATAATTTGGCCAGGTCTTTTCCCGGCAAAAGTAAAAAAGAGTTGCTGGAAATTCGTTACAAGTTCTATCGTCATTTATCCAATGTATGTGTTGAGGTTATAAAACTTCTTACCATTTCACAAAACGAACTAAAAAACCGATGCAGTTTTTCTCGGGAAGCAAAAAAAATAATAAACGGTTATTTTTCCAGTAATGTGCCTGTAATAATAGTGCTTGGCCATTATGGCAACTGGGAGTGGAGTGGGTCATCTTTTTATTCCAATTTTCATAAAAATCTTCTTACCGCCTACAGACCAATCAAAAATCGCGTTTTTAATCGTTTAATGATAAAACTGAGAAGTAGTTTTGGGATTATAATAAAGTCACGGAATGAACTGCCTCGCGCAATGTTTTCTCTACGCAATAAGGTTTATGCAACTGCATTAATAGCTGATCAAACACCTTCTCCCTCAAACGCTCATTGGGTCAAATTCCTTAACCAGGACACACCGGTTTTTAAAGGAACAGCTAAACTATCACAAATGTATAATTATCCTTTAATCTTTTGTTCTACACGCCTAAAAAAGAGGGGTTATTATGAAATACATGCCCGTCTTGTAACCTCAAGACCAAAAGACTATGATGAGTACACGCTCACATCACTTCACACAAAAATGCTCGAAGAAGAAATAAAAAATGCTCCTGAACTCTGGCTTTGGTCCCACAAGCGGTGGAAGCATAAAATCCCACGATAAAAAATCTGAGTTTTTTATTTAATAACTTTCATGATGATTAACGAAAATTTTAATGAATTTTCAATGCCGGTCAGATAAAACTTGTTTAATCTTTTATTTGGGATGTGCTGCGGGAAATTGAAAAGTTGTCACCGATAGCCAGGTAATTGAGTCTTCCATTTTCATCACGTTCTCTCTCTACATTCAGATTACTGCCTGTAATTTGGCTGATTGCTGCAAGTCCGGTTCCTGCCAAATCCCGCAAAGAAGCTGATCTGTGATCTGAGGAAAAATCAAAACCGGTTCTTTTTTCTAATTCAGACATTGCCAGGCGAGGTAAGGTAACAGGCTCTTCATAATGATATTGTTCGCCTGTCTTTGCATAACTCCCGGCATAAAACTCCATGGGGCTATCAAATAAAACGTGTGCTGATTTTTGCTTAACAGGTATCTGAGAAGGTTCTAAAGAAGCTAACCTGTTAATATTTATTGGTTCAGGTATAAACTTTTCCTTGGCCTGATCGGTTATATCTACATGTCTTTCCGGCTTTATTTCTAAAGCTTTAACAGGTATTTTTTCCAATTGCTCATCTCTATGTATTAGGGGTATTTCAGTCTCACCGACATCAGCTGTAATTATAATATCATCAGGCTTCTGAAAAATTTTGTCTTCCTTTTGAATTGTTTCAGCATAGTGTAGTTGCTGGTCAGGCATAAAATCGTTCATAAAAAACAAACCCGCAATGATCAAAACCACCGCAGCAGCTGACACACTGTACCATATCTTTCTTATACCACCTATTTGATGACGTTTTAGCGATGATTTTAAAGGAAAGGTTATTGCAGGATCCGGGCTAAGCCTTAACTCCTTCCATTGCGAAAGTTCTTTCCTGCGACCCGGGTTATCTTTGATATACAATTCAACCGCCCTTTTTCCTGATTCCGAAAGCTCACCATCTATATACGCAGAGAAATACTCTTCGTAATTACTGTCATCAACAGATAGTGAAGCAACTTTTAATGAAGGTAACTTTTTGAGCTGATATTTGTTTTCAAAAACAACAGCTTCATCAGGACTTATATAGGCCAAAGAATATTTTTTTCTGACAGATTCGTATGAAGGGTTTTTTGAAATAAAACTATTCAAAGCGGCTAATTCTGTATCACTAAGCAATCCCTCAAACTCAGCAATACAAAACAATTCAACATTTTGAGGAGTAACCGGCAACTGAATTTCCGGTTCCGGTTTTTTAAGAAATTCTCTTCCACTGTATTTAATGTCTTTGTCATTTTCAAGCTCTATAATTTCAAAGTCTTCAAAATCCTTTTTTAGCTCCGGATGTTTTTCCAAAAAAGACATAAGCATGGCAGCTTGTTTTGCAGACAAGTTCCCCTCGTAGTAATCGAGGATAAAAGCCTGGTAATTTTTTTTATTGATTTTCATTTTTACAATACTTCATCAAGACTGCCAATATGATTTTTTAAAAATTTTCTTGCCCTAAAAATATAAACTTTCACTTGTGCTTCGCTTATCCCGGCTATTTCCCCTATCTCCTTATAAGAGTAACCTTCATAATCTCTAAGTAAAAGAACCGATCTTTGAACTTCGGGCAACTTTGCTACTGCTAAATCTATAACTTCTTTCAAACCAAAATATTGATCGGTATATGAATGTTTATTAAAAGTGTTTTCATCTAAACTTTCCTGTCTCTGATCTTTTCGTATCATATCAATCATAGTGCGATAAGCAGTTGTAAACAAATATGAACGTGCTTTCTCTGCATTGATTTCCTGAACCTTTACCCACATCTTTTCAAAAGAATCCTGTACAACATCTCTCGCTTTCTCCTCATCCCCAATATTTTTAAGGATAAAGCGATATACACCGTCAGCATAATTATCAACGCACTCATTATAATCAGCCGTAGTCATATTTTTTAATGCAATTGCTCCTGTTTTTACCGTAAGACGGTTTAAACAAAAAAAAGTTACAAAATTTGAAAAATAAATTATATAAAAAATTGTAATTAAATGGTCATGCCGGTTAAATAAATTCGAAAATCAAAACTATGTATCATAAATTACAATCTTTTTGCGTTTTTAAAATTTAACAACCTCAAAAATTAAACCAAAACATAAAAATTAAGTATAATATAAATGAGTTAATTTCTTACTTATATTAGATCTATAAATTTGTGTTTTTTAATATAACAAATTAAACAATTACTTGAATTCTTTTTGCTGAAGGACTAAAAAATAAAAAAACCGATACTAAGTAAAATGCTTATCTTTAAAACCTTAAAATAAAGACACCATTGTAAACCCATTTTTGAGTGGGGCTTATATTAAGTTATTAATCAAAGATATAAAAAGTTTATTTACAAATAGCAAAATAACTTTACTTTAAATGATGTTTAGTAACAAAAAAGAGTTTAATATAAATAGTGATGATTAATATAAACAGGTCGAAATATTTGTTTTAGAGTTTAACTTGTTTATAAAATCAATTTTATTGAAATAAAAAAGTGAAAATTTAAGATATAAAATAAGTATCTTTGCAGTTTTGAAATTCATAAATAAAATATTTTTTTATGTCGAAAACAATTATTTGGGTAGCTGGCATAGTTCTTTTAATAACATCATCGTGCACTCCTCACAGGGAGATAGTTTATTTTCAGGATAAACAAGACATCGGCGATACTGTTTCTTATGATACCTCATATTATAAAATTAAACCCGATGACATTTTACACGTACGTGTATTGACAATAGAGGAGGAAAATTATCGTATGTTTAATACAGATGATAATTTTCGTACTGCCAGGGGTGACAGAAGTGATATAACTGTATATATAGAAGGTTATTCGGTAAACGAATACGGTTATATAAAGATGCCGGTTTTGGGTAATGTAAAGGTAGAAGGAATGACTATCAATGAAGCGACAGATCACATCCAGGAAAAAATTGATGATTACCTTATAGATGCTACAGTAGTGGTTAAGTTAGTTAATTTTAATGTAACAGTTTTGGGTGAGGTAAGCCGGCCGGGCAATTATTATGTTTATGATAACAGGCTTACCATTGTTGATGCTTTAGGTTTGGCGGGTGATATGACCGATTTTGGTAAGCGAAATGTTAATATTGTACGCCATACACCTGATGGAGCTAAATTTGCAACCCTTGATTTAACTGACAGGAAATCTTTTTCTTCAGAATTTTTTTACCTGCAGTCAAATGACATTGTATATGTAGAACCCACAATAGCAAAAAGGCTTGGTTTCAAAGATTTCCCGTTTTCTGTATTGTTCTCGGCAATCAGTACAACAGTATTGCTATTGAATTTTATAAATTAAGGTTTAGAAATCCATATTTTTTGTTAGTTATGACACAAAACCCCTATCAAGAAGAAACTATTGATATAAAGGCAATAATATTTAAATACTTAAGATATTGGTACTGGTTTGTAATTGCTTTAGCTATAGCATTAACAGTGGCTTATTTTTATAATAAATTTTCAGAAACCGTTTACAGAACCAACGCTACAGTCCTAATCCGTGACGACAGAAAAGGAGGAGTTCACCGACCCGGGCAATTTATGGGTGAGCTCGATCTTTTCAGCCCCAGGCATAACCTCTACAATGAAATGGCTATTCTAAAATCACACAGCCTTGTAAATACTACTGTACAGGAAATGGGTGTAAAAACCTCTTATTATAACATTGGAAGACTGGTTGGCGAAATAAGAAAAACTGAAATATATAAAAATACCCCTTTTATTGCAAAATTTGACGCCGATAAAGTTCCAAAAAACAAACCGTTTAATGTAAAGATCGTTTCTCAAGATAAATATGAAATTGACCTGGGAGGTAATAACAATTCTTTGTTCAATTGGAGTAGCTCGGCAAATAACTCCAAAATAATGCAATTTGGAGAAGAATATAAGCATAATGGGTATTCATTCTCACTTCATCTTACAGATAATTACAACCCTGATTCTCACAATGGGCGCGAATATATATTTGAAGTAAACAGAATTGAATCACTGGTTTCTCAATACCGTTCAAAAATATCTGTCGAACCCTTAAACCCTGATGTTTCAATAGTTCAGGTTACTTTCGAAGCCACCAGCGCACAAAGAGCTATAGATTTTCTGAACAGGTTAACCGAAAACTATATTTACGAAGGACTTGATGCAAAAAACCAAATAGCGCTTAACACTATTCGTTTTATAGACGAACAAATAGATGTTACCACTGATTCGCTATATCTAGCCGAAAGTTCATTACAGGAGTTTCGGACCAAACACCAACTAATGGATATTAGTTACCAGGCAAATCAATTGTACACAGATTTGGCAGAGCTTGATAAGAAAAAAGCCACTAAAGAAGTAAAGGCTAAATATTATGATCATTTGCTTGAATATATTAAAGAAGATAAAGACTTTACAGAAATGCATGCCCCATCTGCTATGGGCATAAAGGATAATACTCTTAATCAACTTGTTTCAGAACTAACTTCCCTTTATACTAAAAGAAGCAGGCTCTCAATGACATCAAGAGAGAAAAGTCCAACTTTAAGAGCTATAGATAATGAAATTAAATCAACCAAAAATGCTCTTAGAGAAAATATTACTAACATCATACAATCCAATGAAATTGCACTTGCAGATTTGCGCCAACGCATCGGAAAACTGGAAAGCCGTATCAATATGCTTCCCCGTACTGAAAGGGAAATGATTGGCATACAGCGTAAGTTTAATCTTAATGATGCCACCTACAACTATCTGATGGAAAAACGTGCTGAAGCAGGTATTGCACTGGCTTCCAATATTCCTGATAATGAAATAATCGACTCGGCAAGAGGCTCAGGTATAGTATCACCTAAAAAAAATCGAAACTATTTTATTGCATTAGTATTGGGAATGGTTTTTCCTATAGGGGTGATATATTTACGTGATTTTTTTAATACCAAAATACTGGAAAAGAAAGATGTTACTTCTACAGTTGATTTTCCTGTTATAGGAGTAATACCACATATTAAAAAACTCGTGAAAAACAAAAAAATCAATTTAATTAACTACAATGATTCTAAATCTCCTGCTTCAGAGTCTTTCCGAGCCTTACGTGCCAACCTCTCATTTATGGCTTCGGATAAAAAATCAAAAATGGTCAGTATAACATCATCTAAATCAGAAGAAGGCAAAACATTTACCGCTATTAACCTGGCTACAGTGCTAGCATTAACCGGGAAAAAAACGCTTGTTTTAAGTGCTGACTTACGAAAACCTCCTAACTATAATGAACTCGATGTTAATAAAGAACCGGGACTGGCTAACTACCTTATTGAAAAAGCCAAGCTGGAAGATATTATACAAGAATCATCACAAAATGATAACTTACAGGTTATTACTTCAGGAACAATTCCTCCTAACCCAAGCGAACTACTGGAATCAGATAAAATGAAAGAATTAGTCGAACAACTAAAAACAAAATATGATTATATTATTACCGATAATACGCCAATCGGAATAGTGCCTGATGCAATAAACCTTTTAAAAAATTCTGAAATCGTATTATTTATTGTAAGACAAAAATATACTGATAAATCATCACTTGAGTTTTTAAAAGATTTATCGCACAAAGCAAATCTTAAAAATATAGCTATTTCAATTAACGATGTGAAAATTGCTCGTTCAGGTTATGGATACAGTTATAGTTATAGTTATGGCTATGGCTATGGTTATGGCTATGGCTATGGCCATAAAACTTATTATGAAGACAATAACGAGGATGGAAAAACATCTAAAATCATTAATAACTTCACAAAAAATCTAAATAAATTCAGGAAGAAATAACAAAATATAGCATTGATAATTAAATAAGTCCTGGCTTGTTTAATTATCAATGCTGGCTACTCTATACAAGCTAAGCAATATAACAAAAATTATTAACTTTGCTCACCTGTTGGCTCCGTAGTTCAATTGGATAGAATAACAGATTCCGGTTCTGTAGGTTGGGGGTTCGAGTCCCCCCGGAGTCACTAAAGCCGGGAAAAATGATATTTTTTTTATGAAAATTATAAAAGCAGATCATTAAATGTGAAAAGTACCCTCCAGTAATTTTATTAAAAAATTTATTTAGCATTCTACTTTATTTAAAATTAGTTATAATGGCTTTACAGGATTTTCAAAAAATCTTCCGCTTAAATTTTTAATTTTGTATTGAACTAAAATAATAACAAAAAAAAATTTTTGGCTGCCTATAAAAAGCTAATAAAATGCATAAAATTGGTAATCCTAATAAAAACAAATACTTTGATGTTGATCCTTTTGTTTTTTGGGTCTCCTCTATACTGATAATTTTATTTATAATTATAACCCTGGGTGTTGGAGAGCCAATGGAGCAAGTTTTTGAAGCTATACAAACAGGTATTTCTAAAGGTGGGGGCTGGTTTTTTGTATTATCCGTGAACTTTTTTCTTTTATTTTCGTTGGCTATTGCCTTCAGCAAATTTGGAAAAATCAGACTAGGAGGCAAGACTGCTGAGCCTGATTTTTCAAAAACTTCTTGGTTTGCCATGTTATTCAGTGCAGGAATGGGCATTGGTATTCTTTTCTGGAGTGTAGGTGAACCTGTTTTGCACTATGTTTCACCACCTATAGGCGAAGGCAGCACAGTTGTTTCTGCTGAAAGATCAATGCAGTACACTTTTCTACACTGGGGGCTTCATGCCTGGGGTATTTATGCATTGGTAGGTATGGCTCTGGCATTTTTTGCGTTCAATAAAAAGTTGCCACTTACCATCAGTTCAGCATTCCACCCCCTTATAGGTGAAAGAATAAACGGAAAAATAGGAAAAACGATCAATGTGCTGGCTGTTTTGGCAACTCTTTTCGGACTGGCAACTTCACTGGGGCTCGGTGTGCAACAAATAAATGCAGGTTTGAGTCATCTTACTAATATACAAGAAAATGTGACCGTACAAATCATACTTTTAGCCGTTATAATATTAATAGCAACAGGATCGGTAATTGCAGGAATGTCTTCGGGAGTAAAGAGGCTAAGCCAAATGAATATAATTATAGGAGCGGTCTTTCTTGTATTTATAATAATAATCGGGCCTACTTTATTTATAACCGGATCTATTTTGCAAAACATAGGCGCCTATCTTAACAATTTTTTCGAAATCAGCTTTTGGACAGAAACATACCAACAGTCTGACTGGCAGCAGGATTGGACAGTGTTTTACTGGGCATGGTGGATTAGCTGGTCACCTTTTGTGGGTATGTTTATTGCCCGTATATCAAGAGGTAGATCAATAAGGGAGTTTATGCTGGGAGTACTTCTTGTACCATCATTGGTAACATTTATCTGGTTATCGGCTTTCGGCGGATCAGCACTCTTTTTGGAACTAAACAATATAGCTGATTTGGCATCATTGGTGCAGGAAAATGTTGCAACTTCATTATTTGTTTTACTTGAACAATTTCCACTGGGTATTTTAGCATCTATTTTGGGGTTAATACTTATAACAAGTTTTTTTGTAACTTCCGCCGATTCAGGCTCCCTTGTAATAGATAGCCTCACTGCAGGCGGCAAACTGGATGCCCCGGTTCAGCAAAGAGTATTTTGGGCAGTGGTTAAAGGCGGAGTAGCAGCAGTTTTGCTTGTAGGAGGCGGACTGGGAGCATTACAAACCGCATCGATAATAACCGGACTGCCCTTTGCAATTGTTTTGTTAATTATGTCGTATAGCCTTGTTATAGGCCTGCAGGATGAAAAGAACAAGTTGATCCATTTTGAAAAAGAAGAAAAAACAGAAAAAGTCTCATACCAAGAAACTATTAAAAACGTAATTGATAAAAGAGACAAGAATAAAACTAAAAACCAATAACCAATTATCATGTACAAATTCAATAACATACTTATTTGCCTGGATTTGACAGAAGCAGATTATTTTCTCATAAATTATACAAGCTTTATAGCAAATATTCTTAAACCCAAAAAACTTGTTTTTATTCATGTAATGGAAACTTATGACCTGCCTGATGAGATAATAGACTCCTTTCATGATAGTGAAGAAAACCTGGAAAAGATCCTTAAAAAAGAACTTGAAGAAAGAATTAATTCAGCTCTGTCAGTTAATTATGATCTGGATTATACCCTTGTAATTGAACAAGGCCTGGCAGCAGAAAAGATAGTTCAATATTCAAAAAATAATGATATTGACCTAAGCATATTAAGTGGTAAAGGAAGTGTTGCAAAGAAAGTTGCCGGACTGTTACCCTCCTCTGTTTTGATGGTAAATGAAAAAAGCAAACATAAGTTGAAGAAATTGCTTGTAAAAATGGACTTCTCCAAAACATCATACTTGGCTCTTCTTATGGCACAAAAATTAGCTAATCTAACAGGAGCTTCAATAGAATGCCATTATGTCCATAAGTTCCCCCTTAACTATTTTCCAAAAATGACTCCTGACAATGTAAAGGATATAAAAAATGAGCTAAAGGAACATGTTGATAACAAATATGAGGAGTTTATAAAAAACATGAATATAAACAAAAAAGATGCACCCCTATGCAGTTTTTGTATTGAGTATCACGATGAAGAATCATACCTGGTATACAATCACGCTGCCAAGAATAATTTTGATCTTATTCTGACCGGAACAAAGATAAAATCAATACTCTCCAGAACACTACTTGAAAAAAACCCCGAGAAATACGTGGGCATAGATAAAGAAATTCCGATTATGATAGTAAAGGATTACAAAAAATCTAACGGATTTCTCAAAGATATCTTTGATTGAAAAAACAAATTTTTATTATCTGACTGTAGCATAAAAATAAACAAAAGATATAACCTCTAAGGGTTTGTTATTATATTTTTTTGATAACAAAGCTAATATATGGCGTTGTGTTTTATGAGTAAAAAATAAATTACCAGTTGAATTTGTAAGAAAACTGATCGGAAACTTACTTATCAAACTTATCTTTAAATGACTTAAATCCTTTTCCAAGTATTTCATTGGCGTTTATAACCGTTACAAAAGCATCGGGATCAATTTTATTTATATAATCCTGTAAAATACCCATTTCACGACGATTTACATTTACGAAAATGATCCTTTTTTCTTCATTATTATACATCCCCTTACCTTCAATAAATGTACCTCCCCTGTTAATATCAACAAGAATCTTTTTACTTATCTCTTCATATTGCTCAGATATTATAAATAAGGTCTTTTCATAATCTATACCTTCCAGTACCGTATCAATAACTTTACCTGTAATAAATATAACTATCCATGAATAAAGCGGTATTTTCCAGTCGCCAAATGATATAAGACCAAATAATACTATAATGGCATCTACTATTATCAAAGATTGCCCAACCGGTACCCTGGTATATTTTGACATAATCATCGCTATAATATCAGACCCTCCGGAAGTAGCCCTCGATTTAAATATCAAGCCCAAGCCCAAACCTATAAGTACGCCGCCAAAAATACACGACAGTAATGCATCATCCTCTACAAGAGGAACACTACCCCACCAGTAAGACAAAAGATCAATAAACAGGGATGCAAGAATAAAACCCACAATAGTTTTAACACCAAACCGGGGGCCCAATACCTTTATGCCAATTATAGTTAAAGGTATATTAATAATCAAGCCCGTCAAACCAACAGGAGCTCCAATAAGGTGATGTAAAACAATGCCAATGCCATAAACACCCCCGGGAACAATCTTATAGGGAGTAATAAAAAAAACAAAGCCGGCTGCCAAAACAAAAGACCCAACTAATATGAGTGAATAAGAAATAAACCACTTTTTTGAGAAAACTTTCTCTTTTGATAAAAACGCCATTTTATAAAGTTTTAATTAATGAAGCCCTAAATTTGAAGCTGCAAATCTAATTAGTTTTATGATAAGTAAATCATTTTATAGTTAAATAACTGTTAGTAAAAATCACAAACCATAATTAGTTTATTTTGATAAAAACCAATCTAATTAAAAACTTTAAGGGTAAGAAAAAATCAAAAATATGAGTTATTAACAAACTATCATTTTTCTTCTAAGTCGCGGCTGATTATTTCTTGAACCTGTTCTATTCCAATATGTTTGGCAATAATCTTTTTATTTTCGTCAAGCAAAAATACCAGCGGTATAGAATAAATATCATATTTATCTCTAAAACCTGATTTGTTGCGGGCATCGTTAACGTTTACCCAATCATGCAAATTGTTTTTTTCAACATAATTCAACCATTTTTCACTGTCAGTCTGGGTGTTTACTGCAAATATTTTTAATCCATAGTTTTTATATTTTTCATATAAATCTTTCAATTTAGGTGTTTTTGTTTTGCAGTGCGGACATTCGGTATCCCAAAAATATATTACTGTATATTTTGCTTCAACATCATGCAAATTTTTGGGAGATTTATCAGGAAGATACATTTTTATATCAGGAGCAGTCTTGCCTATCAGGGTGGGTTTTAATCTTTTAGCACGTTCAATTATATTATTTAATCGATCATCATCAAGCCAAAAAACTTCTCCTGTTTTATAATAATTTTCAACTAAATACACAAATACTGCATCAAGGCCCATAATTTGAGAACGTTCGTATTTATTTGTTAAAAACCATACAGTATATTCAAAAATTTCATTATTTCCCCTTGTAGAATCAATTATTCGGTCTGCCTCTCTCTTAACAGTATCAGGATGTTTTATCACAATATTTTCAAAATAATTTTTTAGTTTGGAATGATAAACAGGTGTACGTAAAATTCTCTCATCATCAAAATCTATATACTGCCAGTATTTTTTTTTATACTCACGGTAAGAAGCATCATGGTCGGGTTTACCGTCTTCTCCGACAACTGTTTCAGGCATAGGAATTTCACGGTGGTTTTTTAGAACCATACTAAAAACACAATCCGGAAACTTCTCTATGTGTGCTTCGCGCTTATCTTTAACTTCGTGATCAATTACCTCTGATTTTTCCCGTAACAGGTCTCTTCTCTCATCTGAAATTGAAGGATCATTAAGCTCTTGGCGAATAGGTCGTACTTCCTCACTTTTTTTTCTTATAAAACGGATATATTCATAAAACGAAGTGTTTTCAGGTGAATCTTTAAACTTAATGGTTTCTGTAAATCTATTTGCCTCAGCCTCAATTTCAAAATGCTGATTTTTGTCAATTATAACTTCAAAGTATTGATCATCCGGAAAAGCAATCATATACATACCACCCGGTAATCTTTCATCACCCGAAAAAACAAACCTGCCATCACTGTCAACATCAACAGTGTCCTTTAAATATTGACGCTCTCCAAAATGATAAGCCAGGTAAGATGAAGTATCACTAATACCTTGAACTTGCACCTTTATTTCATGTCCCTTATTGGCACAAGAAACTGTTGAATGTAAAAATATCAATATTGATATTGTAATTTTACAGGTTTTTTTTAGCATATTTTTTATTTTATAATTAATAAAACAAATCATCATCGAAAAACTCATTATCATCCTCAATATTAAATTTAGTATGATGTATAGCTTTAAGTGCATTTATTACTTTTATACCCCACCGGTTTTCATAAAGCAATTTTATTTGGGCTATGCTGTTTTCTTTTGCAAAGCTATTTTCTTTACGGTATAACCAAACGAAATCTTTCATATCCTGGTAGATATCTGCCATGCATTCTGCCAGGCTTGCATTTTTAGCTTCATAATTGACATCAAGTATATAAAACAGATCTTTTTTATTAAATTTTTCTTTTAAAATCATAAATAAAGCCTGATACTGTTCTTCAGTAAGAAAACGCTCATTATAAGATGGGTCGTTGACATTTATCGAAGGTATAAGTCCTCCTTTAAGGTAAAGCAATGGTGCTACTTTATGAAAATATTCAAAAATATCCTCACAATCATACTCTTCAGCTTTATCAAAAAATAAACAATACTCATTGGCTACAGTAAACATATCTATTACCTGTTTTGAAAAAAGCGGGTCATTTGAATAATTATCTGCCATACATTACTTATTTTTTACAAAGTTATTTTATTTAACTAAAATTTTAATATTTTGCTCGCTTTCATTAGTAAAATATCAAGCCTTTATCTACCAAAGCTATATAAAAGTGAATGAAATTAGCCTTAGCGATTTAACAACAGCAGGGAATTTGTTTAAAATTTATAATATAGAATTAACGTATTACTTATAGCATCATTTTCTGTTTTCTTATTTTTTGTATTTTTGCATCTTCTTATATGGAAAAAACTGACAATCAGCAATAAAATGAAGCTAGAGACTGAAAACCAATGGCTTGTTATAGTAAATCCAAATGCAGGTATTGGTAAATGCAGGCGTGATTGGAATAATATCAGCAGCCTTCTTGATAAGCATCAAATAAATTATTACCCTGTTTTCACAAAAGAACCATTACATGCTATTGATTTGGTTGTTGAGTACGTTGGCAAAGGGTTTAAAAAAATTATTGTTGTGGGTGGCGACGGTACTATGAATGAGGTTATTAACGGCATTTTCAAACAAAAGCATGTACCTTCATCCCTGATCACAACAGGCATGATTTCAGTAGGCACAGGCAATGATTGGGCACGTACATTCAACATACCTATCGACTATGAAAAAGCCATTAATATTATAAAAAAAGAAACTACCATTTTGCAGGATGCCGGTATAATAAAGTACCAAAATTCTGAAAAACAGCAAACACGATATTTTATAAACATGGCAGGCCTGGGTTTTGATGGGCTTGTAGCACAAAAAACCAATTATGATAAACTACGTGGACGAGGTAATCCTTTATTATACCTTAAAAATATCTTTACATCATTATTTACCTTCAAATCTGCTGATGCATCTATAGTTCTCGACAACAAAAATAAATTAAACTACAGGATTTTCAGTATTGGAATAGGTATTGGCAAATATAATGGTGGAGGAATGTTACAGGTGCCGAAAGCCCGGCCTGACAATGGCATTTTTGACATGACATTGATAAAGGAGTTGAGCCGCTGGTCAGTTATAGCTAGTTTAAAAAGACTTTATAACGGAACAATAGGAAAACACAAAAAAGTTGAATTTTTATCAGGCAAATCAATACGCATTGAATCAAATCCCTCTATTTTGCTCGAAGCCGACGGAGAGTCATTAGGTCATTCTCCTATTGAGCTTAAAATAGTACCCAAAAGTGTAAGAGTAATAATAAATTATTTGTAATAAAAGGAATAATCATTGCATATGGCAAAAAATGAAGACATTTTTAAAAAAATAATTTCACATTGTAAAGAATATGGTTTTGTATATCCTTCAAGCGAGATTTATGACGGACTTGCCGCTGTTTATGATTATGGGCCTAATGGAGTGGAGCTAAAAAATAATATCCGTGATTATTGGTGGAAGTCGATGATACAACACCACGAAAATATAGTAGGGCTGGATGCAGCAATTTTTATGCATCCTACTGTATGGAAAGCTTCAGGCCACGTTGATGCATTTAAAGACCCGCTAATTGACAATAAAGACTCAAAAAAACGTTACCGGGCTGATGTGCTTATTGAAGAACATATTTCAAAGCTTGAAGAAAAAATAAACAAAGAGATTAAAAAAGCAAAAAAACGATTCGGTGAAAAGTTTGATGAAAAAACTTTTAGAGAAACTAATCAAAGAGTCATTGATAATCAAAAAAAAATAGATGATATCAATAAACGGTTTGCAGATTTAATCAATAATAATGATCTGCAAGGGCTTCGTTCGTTAATTGATGAATTGCAAATTGCATGCCCGGTTTCAGGTTCACGTAACTGGACTGATGTCAGGCAGTTTAATCTAATGTTCTCAACACAAATGGGGTCTTTGAGTGATGATGCCAGCTCAATTTACCTTAGGCCGGAAACTGCACAAGGTATTTTTGTAAATTATCTTAATGTTCAAAAAACCAGCCGGAAAAAGTTGCCATTTGGTATTGCGCAGATCGGAAAAGCTTTTAGAAACGAGATTGTTGCCCGCCAGTTTATCTTCAGAATGAGAGAGTTTGAACAAATGGAAATGCAATATTTCGTTAAGCCGGGCGATGAAAAAGAATGGTATGAGTACTGGAAAAATCAACGAGTGAGGTGGCATTTGGCTTTAGGCATACCAAACGATAAATTCAGGCTTCATGACCACGATAAACTTGCACATTATGCCAATGCCGCTCTTGATATTGAGTATGAGTTCCCATTCGGCTTTAAAGAAGTTGAAGGGGTACATTCCCGCACCGATTACGATCTGAGTGCACATCAAAATTTTTCCGGTAAAAAACTGCAATATTACGACCCCGATACCAGGGAAAGTTTTGTTCCTTACGTTGTAGAAACATCAATTGGTTTGGATCGCATGTTTCTTGCCATACTGGCAAACTCTTATTGTGAAGAAACATTGGAGGATGGCTCTCAACGAACAGTCTTGAAAATACCGCCGCTAGTAGCTCCTATAAAATTAACCGTTTTGCCATTGACCAAAAAAGACGGATTGCCTGAAAAAGCAAGAGAAATCATGGATAATATCAAATACGATTTCATGTGCCAATACGACGAAAAAGATGCTATAGGGCGCCGCTACAGAAGACAAGATGCCATAGGAACTCCTTATTGTATAACTGTTGACCATCAAACCCTAGAAGACAATTCAGTAACTATACGCGAGCGAGATTCTATGCAACAGGACAGGATTAAAATAGAAAACATTTCAGAAATCGTTAATAAAAAAATAAATCCCAGGCTTTAAGTTGCATTTAGTGTAATCAAACTTTTTAACAATACTTTCAGAAGAATAATCTATACTATCATTTAGCCACCAGTATCTACTTAGTATTAAATAAATTCATGGTTCTATCAATACCAATAGTACCAAAGCTTATAATCATATCCCCGGCTGTTTTTATTTTTGTTTTAATAGTTTCCAGCTCTTCATTTTCCCATTTTCCAAGCACATATTTTACCTGGAATCCCCTGGAAAATTCATTCCCAATTCCGAATCTCAAACGGGGAAAACTGTTGTGCCCAATCATTTCAATAATACTTGCAAGTCCATTATGCCCGCCGTCTCCGCCTTTTGGCCTCATTCTTAATGTTCCCAAAGGCAAGGATACATCATCAACCACAACCAATATTTTGTCTGGTGTAAGCTTCTCTTTTTCAAGCCAGTAATTTACTGCCCGCCCACTGCGATTCATATAAGTTGAGGGTTTTATCATAGTAAAAATCCGGCTCTTATAATTAAAAACAGCTTTATCACCATACCTGGCAGGTTCAAACGCTGTGTCAAATCGTGAAGCCAGATCATCTAAAACCATAAATCCTATATTATGACGAGTACCATCATAATCAGGTCCGATATTTCCCAATCCTGCAATAAGATATTTCAAAACATATAATTTTTTTGATCAGGAAAAAATTTATAAATAAACTAAACAATATGTTTAACTATTTTACCGGAACTCGCAAAACATTTGTTTTCATAATAGAATCATAAAAAACCTTTACTCAGAAGATTCATCTTTGGTTGCTCCTTCTTCACCTTCACCCTCTTTGCCCTCTTCTTCGGCAGCCTCTTCTGCTTCTGCTTCTGCTTCTAATTCTTCTTCACCGGGTTCCATACCAATAGCAGATGCACGTGTGGTTTTGATGATAACTATAACAGATTCGGGATAGTTAAGAAACTCAATATTTTTATGATCAAGCGAACTTACCTTAACAGTATCGCCAATATCAAGATTAGAAATATCTATAGTAATGTAATCGGGAAGATCTTTAGGTAAAGCTTTTGCTCTTAATTTACGCAATAGAAGATGCAACTTACCTCCCTGCAGCAAACCGGGAGCATCGCCTTCCAACTTAACCGGGATATCAATTTTGACCGGTTTATCAGGAAATATCTCCAAAAAGTCAGCATGTAATATCTTGTCGGTAACAGGGTGAAACTGCGCATCCTGTAAAATTGCATCATATGCTTTACCGTTTAAATCAATTTTCACAAGACAAGAATCGGGAGTATAAACCAAATCCCTGAAATTTAACTCATTGGTGTAAAAATGCAGTTGTTCTTTACCACCATAAATAACACAAGGAATAAGCCCCTGCTTACGCTTTTCTTTAGCATCTTTTTTCCCTACGTTCTCCCGGAAAGAACCGCTAATAGATACTGTTTTCATATTTTTAATAAATTTTTGATTAATAATTACGGAAATAAATAAATCCGGTTAAATTTTCCTTAAAGGATGGCAAAGATACAACTTTAAAAGAAACTATCACTAAAGTTTTTTAATTAAAATCAACACTCTCCCAATAAAAAATTGCCCGGTTGGTTCCTGCGAGCTCGCAAACCGGGGTATTATCTAAGTTATTAATTACATTAATAATTTGCCCTGTATAACATATCTTACCTATCCGGTAATAATTTTGTATTATACAGGGCAATGTTAATAAAGAAAATGTAAATTTTTGAAGCAATTAAATGCCAGAAATAATTTCCTCAACAAAAAACTAGCTGCTAATAAATAGCAATTAATTTCTGCTTACTATTAAGGTTTAAAAACCAAGCAAATATTTCTATCGCATTAATTCATTTACCCTTTGCTGTATTTCAGGGTCTTGTTGATAGGCCATCATAATCTCTTCATATTCCTGATAAGACAGCCCTGCACCTTCAATCGCTTCCTGCACTTCCCTGTCGCCTTCTTCCTGCACACGATTAATCGCTTGCATAGCGTTGTCAAATGCTTCTTCTTCTTCAGCTGTTGCTTCCATTTCAGCCTCCGGATTCTGCATAGCTTCAAACATCTGGTTGAATTCCTCTACAGTAAGCCCTTCCCCCTCAATAGCTTCAACCATATTTTGTTGATTCTGCTGCTGAATTACCTGTACTTCTTGTGCAGCTTCTGCAAACATTTCCAGTTCCTCATCAGAGAAATCTGTACGTACTTCGCGTTCAGGCATTTGCTGTTGCTGAGCAGCAGCACTAAAAACGAAAGCAAATACAAATAAAAATGCTAACAGATTGTGAATTTTACTTTTTGTTTTAAACATAAATCTTAAAGTTTTGTTTTAAAAATTAATACGTTAAATACAAAGTTGTAAAAAAAATACTAGACAAACAAACTTTTATTATTATCTATCAACTTAATAAAATAATTAAATCCTGCTTTACCTTGTAAGCAAGGTATTGCAAATCCTGCTTAAATTAATTTAACATAAAATATAATCATTACCAGTTAATTAAACAAAAAAAACTGCCTTATCCGGTAAACGGACAGACAGTTTTTATTGAAAATAATTTTTATTTATTCTTTTAAATTAATTAAACTGCTTTTTCACTCATCACTATTTGATTTGTCTTTATCTGCCTTCGTATCATCTTTTTTTTCAGTACTAGCTGATTTTTTGCTTTTTGTTGTTTTTGCAGTTTTCTTTGATGAAGTTTTAGTATCAGCTTTTTCGGCAGATTTATCCTTATCATCTGCTTTATCTTCTTTCACCCCTTCAGTACCTTCATCTTCTTTTTTACTCTTGGTCTGCTTTGTTGTTTTTTTGGTAGTGGTTTTATTTACATCATCAACTTCCGACGCCTTCTTTGATGTTTTATCATCATCTGTTGATTCTGACGACTTATCATCCTTTTTTGCTTTAGCTGTTTTCTTTACATTTTGTTTTGATTCAGATTTTGCAGAAGGATCATCTTTTTTCTCATCAGCTTTAGCATCCTTCTCTTCGGATTTTATCTCGTCATCTTTTTTTGTTTTTTCTTTTTCTTCCTGCACTGATGCTTCTTTTTTAGCCTCATCTACTTCGGTTTTGCTTGTCACCTTTTGTTTAGTTTCAGCATCTTCATCTGTTTTTTCAGGTTTTTCAGCAGCATCAGTAGTTTTCGATTCAGATTTTTCTTTTGCCTTAGATTTTTCTCCGGCAGGCACATCTTCCGACTTATCATATTCGGATTTTAAATTAGCCAATGCATCAATATCACCTAAAGTGGTTTTATCTGCGCTTTCTTTAATTTTTTTGACTGCCTGCTTAGTGGATTTATCTTTGGCCTTTTTCTTTGCATTTTCACTTGCTCTTTCGGCGGCAAGTTTGTCTTGATATATTTTGGTATGTGAAACAATGATTTTTTTACTTTCCTTATTAAATTCTATTACCTTAAAGTCAAGAGTTTCATCCATTTTGGCTGTGGTTCCATCTTCTTTTACGATATGGCGTGTTGGTGCAAACCCTTCTACTCCATATGGTAATGCGATAATAACACCTTTATCGGATGAACCGACTATTGTTCCCTTATGCACAGAATCTATAGTAAAGACCGTTTCAAAAACATCCCATGGGTTTTCTTCTAATTGTTTATGGCCGAGACTCAATCGCCTGTTTTCCTTATCAACATCTAGTACAACAACATCTATTTTTTCACCAATTTTGGTAAACTCGGCAGGATGTTTAATTTTTTTACTCCATGACAGGTCGCTGATATGAATCAATCCATCAACACCTTCTTCGAGTTCAACAAAAATACCAAAGTTGGTAAAATTTCTGACAGTTGCAGTATGCTTTGACTTTGGCGGATATTTCTCATGAATGTTTTCCCATGGGTCAGGTATAAGTTGTTTGATGCCAAGTGACATTTTTCTTTCTTCTCGGTCAATAGTTAGTATAACAGCTTCGACTTCATCACCAACTTTCAGAAAATCTTGTGCAGTACGTAGGTGCTGTGACCATGACATCTCAGAAACATGTATCAAGCCTTCAACACCGGGGGCTATTTCGATAAATGCGCCATAATCGGCAATAACAACTATGCGCCCTTTAACCTTATCGCCTACTTTAAGATTTGGGTCAAGCGAATCCCATGGATGTGGTGTAAGCTGTTTTAATCCTAATGCAATACGCTTTTTATTATCATCAAAATCTAATATAACAACATTAATCTTTTGATCCAGCTCAACAATTTCTTCGGGATGGTTAATACGTCCCCATGAAAGATCGGTAATATGAATAAGGCCATCAACTCCGCCAAGATCAATAAATACACCGTAAGATGTGATATTTTTTACTGTACCTTCAAGTATTTGACCTTTTTCAAGTTTAGAAATTATTTCGGCTTTTTGAACTTCAAGTTCCTCTTCAATAAGTGCTTTATGAGAAACAACAACATTTTTATATTCATGATTTATCTTAACCACCTTGAATTCCATGGTTTTACCCACATAAATGTCGTAATCCCTTATAGGTTTTACATCAATCTGCGAACCCGGTAAAAATGCTTCAATACCAAAAACATCAACAATCAACCCACCTTTGGTCCTGCATTTAACATAACCGTTTATAACTTCGTCTTTCTCCTTCGCCTCATTTATTCTCTCCCATGAACGTAATGTACGTGCCTTTTTATGTGATAAAATAAGTTGGCCCGACTGATCTTCCTGGCTTTCTACATATACTTCAAGACTATCGCCAATTTTTAAATCGGGGTTATATCTAACTTCCGCAGCCGGAATAACTCCATCAGACTTAAAACCAATATTTACAACAACTTCCCTGTTATTGATAGAAACAACTGTGCCGTCAATGACTTCACCCTCCCCTATTGATTTAAGGGTTTCATCATACATGCTCTCAAGTTTTTTCTTCTCTTCTTCTGAATAAAGTTCCTGCTTTTTATCTACAGAATCCCAGTCAAATTCTTCCGGCTCTGGCATGGTATCTATTGCTATCGCTGAGCCATCCTCATCTTTTTTTAATTCAACATCTTGTGATTCATTATTCTTTGAATCTTCAGGGATGTCTTGATCTGTTTTTTTCTCTTGATTACCAGCTTCAAGATTTTCTGGCTGCTCATTAGCAGTATTATCAGTTTTTTGATTCGCTTCTTCCGAAGGTTTTGAGTTTTTGTTTTCTTCTGACATTAGGTAATTTTAATTATACTGTGGTTTAATTTTGTTAAAAAAAACCGGGTTAAACAATTGATTTAATTAGCCCTAAAAAAGGGACTGCAAAATTAGGAAAAAACAAACAAACAACAAATATTAATTATCAAATTTATCGTTTTGAAAGTTCAATTATCAAATGCAACTTTTATGAATAAAGGACAAAACAGATATATTTTTCAAAATAAAGAAGGGGGAAATTTTTTCATGAATAAAACCATTTTGGCCGGAGATATTTTAAAACCTTGCAATTACAGTTTGGCCGGCTTTCACACAATCTCCATTTTTAACAGAAATTTTTGCATCACAAGGCACAAAGACATCAACCCTTGATCCAAATTTTATAAAGCCCAGCTCTTCGCCTTGTTCAATAATGTCGCCAGGTTTTGAATAGCAAACAATTCTTCTTGCAACTACACCGGCTATTTGTCTTATCAATACCGGTTTTTGTTTTTCGGTTATAAGCGCAACAGTATTGCGTTCATTTTCTTCGGAAGATTTGGGAAGCCATGCAGCAAAATATTTTCCTGGACTATGTTTAACATAATCAACAATACCCTTAACAGGGCTGCGGTTCAAATGAACGTTTAAAGGCGACATAAATACAGATATTTGCATCATTTCTTTTCTGAAGTATTCTTTTTCTAAAGTTTTTTCAACGGCAACAACCTTTCCGTCGGCGGCAGAATATATAGAACCGGGTATGGAAACAATTTTACGTGAGGGTGACCTGAAAAAAAAGATGATAAATAAAAAGAAAACAAATAACAGCCCGTAAATAACAAAATGATACACACTTTGTTTTTCTTCAATTACATTAACAACTATGGCTAAAGCTATTATCATCATTAATGTAATAACTAGTGTAGTGTATCCTTCTTTGTGAATTCGCATCTTTTACCACCTATCAAATAATACTGTAATTTAATTAAGTTATAAAAAGTAAATAAATAAATACAAAGGGAGCTGAAATTAAAACACCGTCAAACCTATCGAGTATACCACCATGACCCGGTAAAATTTTTCCGCTGTCTTTGGTATTATTACTTCTTTTGATCAATGACTCAAAAAGATCGCCATAAGTACCAAACACAATAATAATTAAGGCAATTACAAACCAATTGACCATTGTAATATCTCTAAATATTACAGAAATTGCTATTGTGGCCAAAAGTGCCAAAACAGCACCTCCAATCATGCCTTCCCAGGTTTTATTTGGTGAAACTCTTTTAAACAACTTTTTCTTCCCAAAAACAGAACCAACCAAATAAGCAGAAGTTTCATTAATCCATACTATTAAAAAAAACCCCAGTAAGAATTGTATGTTATATCCTTCTCCACTAAGGTTAGGATCAGGAAAATATGATAACAATGAAAAAGGAACTGCAATATAAATAAGCCCTGTTAATGTATAAGATATATTTGCAAAAGGTTTAGGTTTTTTACGATACAACTCTAATAGCAAAATAACAAATACCGGTAAAAAACTAAAAAGCAATAACTTAAAAGATGCGATATTAAGCGTTATTAATGCGTTAGAAACAAAAATGAATACCCCGGCTATAGTTCCTGCAATTTTATTAGGAAAAATAGTTCCTGACTCCGATAGAGTATAAAACTCCCATAAACCCAGGATGGTAATAAAAAGAAATAAGAATAAAAAAATTTTGTGATCTGCAAAAATACAGCCCAAAATCAATACAATGAAAACCAGACCAGTAATTATCCTTTTTCGCAAATTATTCACAACATAAAAGCGTTTTATTCTTCGTTACCCCACAAATATATGCATAAAAGAGGTTGAAATTTTAAAAATTAAAGAAAATTTATAAAAAGCATTACCCTAATTTCGCATCCGGAAGTCGCTGTGATACTTTTAATTCCATCTCCCTTAAATAACATTGTGCTTTGTGCAAGAACGAATGACTGCAGGATAGAGCTATTTTATTATTTTATTTTTTAGGGGCAAATTGACATTGCTTCTTGCCAAACAAGTTCAAAGAATAATAAACAAATCCTGAAAAAAATTACTTAAATTTTAATCCTGTAGTTGATTTACAATATTATCCGCTTTAGCTTAAATCTTCTTTAGTTATTATGTTTTTGGCTTTTAAAACATCGTCCTGGCTGACATATACTTCTAATTCACCAAAAAGATATACTGAATCTTTTTTATTAACAATAACACTATTTATACCATTATCTTTAAGCACGGCTTTAACAATACCTGCTTTATGCTCAAATTGAGTAGAATAAATTCTTTTCCAATCATCCATAATCAAGCAGGGTCATCAATTAGAAATAAAAAAAGTTTTTTTGGGCCATGAGCACCCATTACCAATGTTTTTTCAATATCTGCCGTACGGCTTGGCCCACTTATAAACGAAATAAACTGAGGTATTTTATTATATTTCGATTTTACGCCATTTAAAGCTTTAAAGATGTCTTCTATGATCTGACTGGTATATGCAAATACAAAATGCACCGGAGAAGTAAAGTATTGACGACGCTCAGGTTTATTTTCAGCAGTAACCATTATAGTGCCGGTTTGGGAAATTAAATACTCGCATCGTGTTAATGAACAGTCTGCAGCATCGAGTTTTTTATCATCAGTTATATAATTCAAATCATATTTTTCCAATAGACCAATCAATTCATAATCTTTGCAAAACAATTCCGTTAAGGAATACTCTTGCATAATTGCCTTAAGGTTTTGGCAAAACTCTATTTCATTGGCACAATAAACAAACTTTCCGCCCAGGTTTTTAAAAGCATTGGCAAAACATATTTCAGGGATTTCGCTGCTATCTTTGAATAATTTAAAATCGAAATTAGAATCAACAAAAGGGGAGTCTGCACTTATTGCCAATGCTTCTCTTATGCTTTTTAACACCTTTTCTCTTGGTGCAGTTTCTTCCATATTTGATTGTTGTTAAGGTTAACCGCTTCAGCCACAAGCAGCAGGTTCTTTTATTTATTGTTTCGTTTCTCTGTGGTTTCAGGTTTTAGCTTTTTTGATTCATCCTGATATGATTGGCTGTTATTTTCGTGAACAGCAGCCTTTGGTTCTTTATCTTCATCTTTTTTGGACTTTTTGGAGGTGGCGGTCTTTTTTTCATCTTTTTTATCAGTCTCTTCCTCTTCTTTTTTGAAAGGGCGTTCGCCAAATATTTTTACCATGTCTTCATTGAAGATAACCTCTTTATCTAGAAGCTTTTCAGCAAGTTTAATCAAATTATTCTTATCGTCAACCAATATTTTCTTTGCTCTTTTATAAGCTTTTTCAACAAGGGCACTCACCTCTTCATCAATTGTTTGTGCAGTTTTTTCAGAATATGGTTTTGTAAAATTATATTCTGACCGGCCACTGGAATCATAATAACTTATATTCCCTATTTTTGGATTTAGCCCAAAATATACTATCATTGCATAGGCTTGTTTTGTTACTCTTTCCAGGTCATTTAGTGCTCCTGTTGAGACATTACCAAATATTATTTCTTCGGCAGCTCTTCCGCCTAATGCGGCGGTAATTTCATCAAACATTTGCTCTTCGGTTGATAATTGTCTTTCTTCGGGCAAATACCATGCAGCACCTAAGGCTTTTCCCCTGGGTACAATAGTTACTTTTACCAATGGATGTGCATGTTCAAGTTTCCAGTTTACGGCGGCATGGCCGGCCTCGTGATAGGCTATAGCTTTTTTTTCGTTGGGGGATATTATTTTGTTTCTTTTTTCCAATCCGCCAATAATGCGATCAATAGCATCAAGGAAGTCTTGTCTTTCAACAGCTTTTTTATTTCTCCTGGCAGCAATAAGAGCTGCCTCATTACTGACATTAGCAATATCGGCACCTGAAAACCCAGGTGTTTGCTTGGCCAGAAAATCAACACTTACGTCGTCGGCAAGCTTTAATGGTTTAACATGAACTTTGAATATTGCTTCACGTTCTTTCAGGTCGGGCATTTCAACATGTATTTGCCTGTCAAACCTTCCTGCCCTCAGCAAAGCCCGGTCAAGAATATCAGCACGATTTGTGGCTGCCAGGATAATAACGCCTGAGTTAGTATCAAAACCATCCATTTCAGAAAGCAATGAGTTTAAGGTATTTTCACGCTCATCATTGGCACCTGTCATGGGGTTTTTGCCCCTGGCACGTCCTATAGCATCAATCTCATCTATAAAAATAATACATGGAGCTTTTTCCTTGGCATTTTTAAAAAGATCACGTACTCTTGAAGCTCCAACCCCGACAAACATTTCAACAAAATCTGAGCCGCTAAGCGAGAAAAAAGGCACCTGGGCTTCACCTGCAACAGCTTTTGCAAGCAAAGTTTTACCTGTTCCGGGTGGCCCAACTATTATTGCTCCTTTTGGTATAGAACCTCCTATTTCGGTAAATTTTTGCGGATTTTTCAGAAACTCTACTATCTCCATTATCTCAACTTTAGCTTCTTCCAACCCTGCAACATTATTAAAATCTACAGTAACATTAGTATTACTGTCATACAACTTAGCCTTTGATTTACCAACATTAAAAATCTGCCCGCCCCCAGAAGCACGAGCCATACGACGTATTATAAAAATCCAGAAAGCAATAAGAAGCCCGATAGGAATAAGCCAACTTAATATATCACTCCCCCAGTCGCGCCTTTGATCATAATATATGGGAGGCTCTGCAACCTCTGCTTCCTCAGTAGCTTTGTCAACCCTTGAAATAAAAACATCAACTGATCCTATCCTGAAAGTATAATGCGGGGTTGTCCTTTCCTCACGACCGAAACCGGGCTCTTCAATATCATCATATTTTTCCTGGTCTAAACGATCTTCCTTAATATATACCTCAACGATCTCTTCGTTTATAACTTTAACCCTGTCAACATCACCTGCTTTTAGCATATCATTGATAAATCGCTGCTGAGATATTTCAACAGCTCCACCTCCCCAGTTCATAAATTGCAAACCTATAAATAACAAAGCAAGAAGACCATATATCCAATAAAAATTAAAACCGGGCTTATTCGGCTTAATGTTTTTTTCTTGTCGGCCTTGATTCTTACTTTGGGAAGGTTGATCCTTTTGTGGGTTACCTTTATCCATCTATGTAGTTTTAATATTAAATGTTTCTATATTTTTAAAAGGAGCATCGGCCCATAAATCCTCCAGTTTATAATGATCTCTTACCTCTTCCTGAAATACATGTACTACTACATCCAAATAATCCAGCAGTATCCATTCTGCATTAGTAACTCCTTCACGCCTGCTGGGAAAACAACCTGTGTGCTTTTTTACAAATTCCTCAACAGATTCGGCGATTGCACCTACATGTGTCCGGGAAGTTCCATGACAAATTATAAAATAATCACAAATAGCAATATTAAATTTTGATAAATCTAAACAAACAATTTCTAAACCTTTTTTTTCTTCTATTCCTTCAATTATATAATTAACAAATATTTCAGTATCAATCTTTTCTTTGAATTGGGTCATTCCTGGTTTTTTGATTCTACATTTTTTGCAAAGATAATCAATTTTTATGAGTTTTGCTTATATTGTTCTTTTTATGAAGTTTTATAAAAAGATAAATTAACTTAATTTATGATTGTTTTATATTCCCCCTGGCCTAATATATACAGTTAAGTTTTAATCTTTAATTTGAAACATTTTAAACCCTAAACATAAAAATAATGTTATCTTCATCACATAAAAAACGCTTAAAGATATGTTTACATTATTAAACAAAAAAGGATTATTATCGGAAGCATATTTTAAAACTTCCCGCAGCAGTGGCCCGGGAGGACAAAATGTAAATAAAGTCAATACAAAAGTTGAACTGCGTTTTAATATTAAAAACTCACAATATTTAACAGACCAACAAAAAGAAGTACTATTGCAAAAACTTAAGCACAGGATTAACTCAGAGGGTGAGCTTATCATCACTTCCGAAGCAACACGTTCGCAGTTCAGGAACAAAAAACACAGTATATCCGGGTTTTTTGACTTATTAAACAATGCATTTGCTACACGTAAAAAAAGAATCGCTACAAAGCCAACAAAAAAATCAAATAAAAAAAGACTGGAATTAAAAAGAAAACACTCTAAAAAAAAACAACTTAGAAAAAAGCCGGGTATCTGATCAAACATTTAACGAAATATTATGAACCATCAAAACATAATTAAAAATAAAATATATGTCTCAAGTATTGACTCTACCAACCGGGAAATGTTCAAATTGATTAAAAGAAATAAACTTACTGAGGGGACAGTATTATGGACTAATGATCAACACTCCGGTAAAGGTTTAGATAAAGCAATATGGGAGAGTGATAAAGGTATGAACATCACCGCCTCTTATTTATTTTGTCCTGAATTTCTTGAACCTGAAAATCAATTCGATTTGAATAAAGCTATTTCGTTGGGTGTTTATGATGCAATAAAAAGTATTTTACAGACAAATTTTTACGTTTGGATCAAATGGCCCAACGATATTTTGGTTAATGAAAAAAAGATTGCAGGGATACTTACCGAAAACATTATACAAGGTTCAGAAATAAAATATTCTGTTGCAGGTGTAGGTATAAATGCAAATCAAACAAAATTCAGTAAATTTCCCCGCACTCCTACATCATTAAAACTACTGACAGGAAACAATTATAATATTTCAGAATGTGTAGATATACTTTTCTATAATTTAGAAAAAAGATATTTGATGCTGAAAAACGGTTTGAAAGAACAGTTAAACCATGATTATCTCAATAATTTATACAAATATGGTGAAAAAGCAAATTACCATGCCAATGACAAAACTTTTATGGCAACAATTTGTGGGGTCGATAAACACGGTAAACTGCTTCTTAAAAATAAAAATGGAAAAATCATAGCTTTTGATTTTAAAGAAGTCCGGTTTATTGATTAAACTCTGCGTTAACGCATCAGCATCAAGGGTTTTTTATATTATATGCAGATAGCCGGTAACCATTAATGGATGCCAATACTTAATAGTTTTTTGATTGAATTCTAGCTTGTCAACCGTTACTTTCATAAAAGTATAAAAGATAAGGGTTGTATATGCCAGGATTTTACTCAAACAATTCCTTGATCTTATCAGCTAACATGTCAACGAAATTCTGTAGTGGGTTTGCTGCCACCATTTCCATGAACGCTGTTAATTCGGCATCAAATATCAGCTCAACCTCACACCGGTCTTTATCGTAAGAATAAAAATAGCAATCAAGGTTATAATCCACGGGATTACTGCCATCTGAAACAATATTAATTTGACTGCAAGGTTTTTTTGATGCAATACGCATAGAAAGATCGCCTATGCCTTCTATTTTAAACGAACATGAATCGCCATCTACTTTCCAGTTGCTAACCTCCTGAGGCAATAATTTTTCGAAATTGCTGAAATCAGCCATAAATTCATAAACCACTTGACATGAGGCATTTACAATTACCTTTTTACTTTCAAATTTTGTCATAGATTGTTAGTAAAAATTTATATTAACCAAAAATTTTGAAACTTAATGTTTTTTTATTTCCCCCAGGCCTGCGGATCTTTTCGCCATTTTTTAAGCAAATCAATTTCATTGCTTTTAATGTAGCCCTGTTTTGATGCAACATCAATAAGCACATTATAATCAGTTAAGGTAAACAATTCACAACCGGCTTTTTTAAAGTTCTCTACAGCTAAAGCAAATCCATAGGTAAAAACAGCAAGCATTCCAACAACATTGCATCCGCTGTTTCTAAGGCTCTCGACTGCCGAAAGGCTGCTTTGGCCTGTAGATATCAAATCCTCAACCACAACAACTTCCCAACCTTTATTTATACCGCCTTCAACCTTATTTCCCAGGCCATGTTCTTTTTTGCCGGTTCTAACATATACAAAGGGAAGCTTTAAATAATCGGCAATCAAAACACCATGAGGAATTCCACCGGTAGCAACTCCGGCAATACAACCGGGCATCTCAAACTTATCATGCAGTAAAGAAATCATAGATTCTATAACCAGCCGCCGGGTTTCCGGAAATGATAAAATCCTGCGATTATCACAATAAATAGGTGATCTTATACCTGATGCCCAGGTAAAGGGATTACTAACATTTAACTTAACAGCTTCGATTTTTAATAAACTCTTAGCTATATTTGCACTTATATTATCATTTAATTTCATAGGACAAATGTATAAAGTTTTTATCAACGATAGAAAAATAATATTAACAAACAAAATAAAGGAATATCAAAAAGATAACACAGTAATATTTTATATTAAAAGCGAAAAAGATTTTAAACAAAAAATTTATTCATTCTTAAGCGGAATATATAAACAAAAAAATACCTTGTATGTTATAAACAATGACCCCGATAAAATGTGGGCATATCTTAATAATTATACTGTATCAATTGAAGCAGCAGGCGGATTGGTAATTAATCCTCCGGGAGACCTGTTGTTTATATACAGATACTTAAAATGGGATTTACCCAAAGGCAAGAGAGAACCGGATGAAAACCCTGAAACAACAGCAAAAAGAGAAGTTATGGAAGAATGCGGAGTGGGTGATCTGAAAATTATCAAACCATTACCCTCTACTTTCCATATGTATCAATTGTCTTCAGATAAATGGGCTTTAAAAAAAACTATATGGTATCTGATGCGTTCTGATGACTGGAAAAATCCAAAGCCACAATATAATGAAGACATTAGACAGGCAATATGGGTGCATCCTGAAAATGTCAACTATTATTTAAAAAACACTTATCCTTCGATTATATTCTTAATCGAAAATCATCTTAACTTATAATTTCCCTGCCTTAATTATATTGATCAATAACTTTTTCGATTTTTCTTTCAAGGCCTCTGCTTGGAAATGGAGCTGAATTATCTATAATTTTTCCTTCGGGATCTATTAAAACAAAAAATGGAAATTGACGAACTTTATACCTGTCAAGCAACCTGAAATTCTGATTAAAATGATAAAAATCCCAGTTATATCTATTGCTGTTAATAAATCGCTTATAATCAGAGTAATGCCTGTCGACAGATATGCTTAAAAAAGTAACAGTGTCGCCATATTTTTCATATAAATCATTCAAAACACTAAATTCTGCATGGCAAGGCATACACCATGAAGTCCAAAAATTAAGCAGAAGAAGCTTTCCATTATAATCTTCGATACAAACAATTTTACCGTTTTTTGTTTCCAGGTCAAGATTGGGAGCGGGATACCCCTCAGCCATGTAATTAAATCTTTTGAGTGTATTAGAAGCGATTTTCCTGTGCTGAGGAAATTTACTGTTATTTTTCACATATTCAACTATAGAAGCAACATTATGTTTATTATAATCGGGGTTATGGTACATGTCTTTTAAACCTTTAAGCATAACTAATTCCCTTAAAACTTCATTGCGCAACACTGTATCTTTGCCAAGCGAATCCATTAAAGCATAGTAACTGTTATGCCTGTTTACTGATACAGTAAGATCTTCGGTTCTTATATTTCTGCTTCCTGTAAAAATATACCTGTCAAAAACAGTATTAAAAAAATCCATATACCGTGTATTCTCATATAAAACAGGCCTATCAATAATATATTCATCAAATAGCCGTAAAGGGTTTTTTAGGTTAGCTATACGATAATATAATGCAAATTTATATTCATAATGGTTTTTAAAATATGAATTGTGTTCTATTGTATCAATTTTAAAAAGGGAGTCGGCATATTCTTTAAATTCTCTAAAAGGCTTATTAAGCCTACGCCTGCCAATATCAGAAATATGTTCGGATAAAAAATCATTAAAGCTGCTATTAAGCTTAGATATCGCTTCGTTTAGTTTGTCAGGTTTGTTGTCTTTATATAATTCAAAATTAAAACTCCATGGATCAAGATAGGGATTACGCCTGTCGTCAAGTGTGTCAAAATTCAAAGTATCAAAATCAATTTTATATTCACGGCCGGGTTCAACATAATGGCCCATTCTTGCATGATCAATCCGGTAAAAAATATAAATTGGCTCATATGTTTCAAACTCCAGTAAAAACGACCCGTTTTTATCAATGACAGCATCATCAAGTTCTTTAGTGGTATAAGTAATCTGATCGGAATATTTCATCAGCCTGATGTGCCTGTTTTCAGCTCCCGGAAAATTACCGTTAATTATCACCGAAAAGTCAGAGGCACTAATTGGTGTAAACAAGAAAAAAATATAAAACACAAAAAAATACTTCATGTTTGCTGTATTTATATTATCCACATATATTCCTAATAACCATCAGTATGTTATTGCCCAATTACAAAGAAAATTCCAACGTTGTATTAAACGACAATTAAATAAAAATATTTTAGTGTGTTATTTTTATAGCCTCAGGCACAAAAGGTGCTGGGTCACCGCCATTTATTATAATATCACGAACTATCGAAGAATTTAATGCCGTATATTCAGGTGTGGTGAGTAAAAAAACCGTATCAATTTCAGGATACATTTGTTTATTAATTTGGCCAATGCTTCGTTCGAATTCAAAATCAGCCGAAGTTCTTAACCCTCTCAAAATATAATTTGCCCCTACTTTTTTGCAAAAATCAACGGTTAATCCACTGTAAGTCATAATTTCAACAGAGCTATAACTTATAAAAACCTTATGCAACCAATCAATTCTTGTTTCAATAGGAAAAAAGTCTTCTTTTTGAATATTCTCTCCAATCGCAATTATAATTTTATCAAAAAGCGGCACGGCTCTTTTTATAATTGACTCATGGCCTCGTGTAATTGGGTCAAATGAACCCGGAAATATAGCAATTTTATCCATCACAAAAAAATATTTTGACTATTAAAAAACAAACAAGCTTTTAACAAAAACATACAATATTAATAAATTTATAATTATGGTTGCTAAATAAAATTGAGATTTGAAAATATGCTAAAATGAACTCTGCCATATCTTCTTTCTTCAACAAAATCATCCAAACAATCGAGTTTTATCTCCTGACCATGTTCAATGATTAGCCATCCATCATCATTAATTAAATTATTTTCGAAAACTAGTTTGTGTATATTTTTAATTCTTTGGTGATTATAGGGCGGGTCTGCAAAAATAATATCAAATTTTTTTTTGCATATGTTAAGAAAATGATGAACATCATCCCTGACAACTTTTACAATTGGCAGTTCTAAGGTTTCTACCTGCTGTCTGATAAATTTAACCAACTTATAATTCATTTCAACTGCATGTACTTGTTTTACACCTCTTGATGCAAACTCGTATGAAATATTACCGGTTCCGGCAAAAAGATCCAATACAGATATATTTTCAAAATTAAAGTTATTGCTAATAACATTAAAAATGGATTCTTTAGCAAGATCAGTAGTAGGCCTGATGTGCAAATTGACAGGTAAATGAATTTTACGTCTTTTATGTTTTCCTCCTATTATCCGCACGCATTGACATTTAACAAATTATAAAAATAATTGTGTGGTATTTGATCAAAAACTTCGTGATATTTAAAAAGATCGCTACGTGATCCTAAATCAATATTTTGAAAATATAATTTTAGATTTTTATAAATATCTGCTTCCAGGCTTGCCTTACCAACTATCATAATATTTAAACTTTCGGCAGCAAGGCCTGACTGTTCCATTACATAAAACAGGTAATACAACAGATCATCCCAACTTTGGTAATTAAAAGAATTAAAAAAAACTAAATTACCCGAATTCAAAATAACAATTTCAAAATGCCCGTTTTGAATATGCAAAACGATATCAGCTTGATATCCGCCATATCGCACATCATATAAAACACTCTCTATAAGTGCTGTAGAAAAATGGCGTAATCTATATTCAGAAAACAGATTATCAAAAGTCTGTTTTAAAATATCAGGCAACGGATATATTACATAAGCATCCAGGTTATAAAGCTTTTCTGAGCATATGATATCATCATCCTGAACTATGTGATTAAACCTCAGATAAGTATCTTTTTCTTGTTCGTCAAAAAGTGTTGAAGGAATAAAAACACTATGTTTGGATACATAAACCAAAGTAATTCTTTCAAAGCCTGAAATTAGAAAGTCATTGTTGCGAACTACTCCCTCAATACTGTTTAGCTGTGGCTCAAGCCCCATAGAATCATCAAACTCATACGACTCCAAAACACGGTATTGAAAGCGATCGTTATCAAGTATGCAATATGAAAACGAGCCGGGTGATAATTCAATGGACAAAAAATGCTTGCCATTGAACCCCGGCTGAAAGGATTCATCTATAAGTGAGTATTTTTTATTCACATGGTAATCATACATTTCTTTGATTACTCCCAGTTACCGTCAAGCGATGCTTGATGCATTGAACCAACCGCCAACCCTTCTTCACGTCGATAATATATTTGGTACTCAAGCCCTTTCATATAATGCGATATTTCGGTTGAAGCCTTGAAAACAGGCAGTTCAACCAACCCCCTTTCTATCTTACCAGCTTCAAGCGAAAATCTTTCACCACCACTAAAAGGCACATAAGGTAAAGAGTCAATCGGATATCTAACTTTAGCAAATAAACTGTCTTTCACATAAACCCAGGAGGTGTCACGCTCTACAATTCCTTTTTGTACAGCCTGGGATTCGGTTAAAGTGTCAGGCACGGTTCCTATTGCCCTTACCAAAGGCAGTGAATCGTTTTTGATGAATTCAACAAGTGAATCAAGATCACCGGTGAATCTCTGATAACGTGTACGATGTGCCCTTTGAGCATCCCTGATATCTCTTAAACGCTCAATTACTTTCGCTTCCCTGGCTCTTGCTTCACGCTCAAAATGAACAGGCTCCATTATAGAATCATAAATAAGATAAACCAAAACCAATATTACAATGGTTAGTAAAATTTGAATCGCTCTTTTCATATTTTTTATTATTATAAATTTTAATGTGCTTTAAATCAGCTTGTTATTAAAAAACGCTACTATTACTTTTATTAATTATTAATAATCATTTAAAAAAACATTGTGCAAATATTCAATTTTTTTTTTAAAAACTACTAAAAAAACAAACATTTTTATACAATATTTTTTTTATTAACAAATCTTTTAATATTTTTTATCAATATCAACATAACATTAATAATGAAAAATACTACAATCTTTTGCAAACTAAACCGGTATTTATTCAATTTAAGCACAAATTTTATTTCTATGTTGTATTGATATGTTTATCTTACAAATTTAGTTGTAATAAAAATTTTATTATTGTTCAAATCAAGTCATTAAATAAAAAACGAAAATACCTTAAGAAAAAATAAAATATTACATTTGTCTACTGGCAAGCCTTATAAAGGTTTTGTAATTTAAACTACAGCACTAATATTTATTAACCCATTCTAATTCAATTATCTATTGTCCAAAAAAAAACGCAAACATGATTATAAAATTGCTTGCGGCGAATTTGTGGTTTTTTTGACAACAGTTAAAATTTAATAAAACTATTTGTCATGCATTCAAAAAAAATTCTCGAAAAAGTTATTATCAAAGTTTTGGAAAGGTTGGGGGTTCCTGAAAAAGACGGGCAAACTACTGCAAACGTATTATTATCTGCAGAACTACGAAATATTCAATCTCATGGCATTATTCGTTTTCCTGGTTATGTAAGATTATTGGAAAATGGAAAAATAAACCCCATACCATCAATAAAAACTTTACATGAAACTCTTTCCACAGCAGTTATTGATGGTGACAACGGATTAGGTATGGTTGTAGCCGTTAAAGCTATGGAGGCAGCTATTGAAAAAGCTAAAACTGCGGGAACGGGATGGGTTGCTGTTAACAATTCCAACCATTATGGTATAGCAGGCTATTACTCGATGATGGCTTTAAAACATGATATGACAGGCATAAGTATGACCAATGCCAATCCATTAGTAGCGCCAACATTTTCAAAAGACCGGTTGCTCGGAACAAATCCTGTTTCTGTTGCAATACCGGCGGGTAAAGAGCCGCCATTTGTTATGGATATGGCTACTTCTTCTATTGCCCGGGGCAAACTTTATTTGAAGCAAATAAACAACGAAAAGGTTAAGCATGGGTATGTTCAGGATGCTGGTGGTAAACCAAGCAAAAATCCCGCAATACTGGAAGAGGGTGGTGCCATATTACCTCTTGGCAGCTCGTTTGAATATGGAAGCCACAAAGGTTATTGTATGGCTGCTGTTATTGACATATTGTCGGCTATATTTTCAGGGGCGGGATTTGGCCCTTTTGTCCCTCCATCTGTTGCTTACCTGGAACCACCAAAAGCAGGTACAGGCAAGGGCACGGGTCATTTTTTTGGAGCAATGAGAATTGATGCTTTTCAAACAAAAGATGTATTTAAAAATAATATGGACAAGTGGATAAAAACATTCAGAAACGCCGAACCCATTGATGAAAACAACAGGGTGTTGATACCGGGCGACCCTGAACATCAGGCAGAACTACAAAACAAAGACAAACCAATTATGCTTAATAATGAATTAACAAAGCAAATAAAGCTTATATGCAAAAAACATGATGTAAGGTGGGGCTAAAAATCAAAAAATTCCCTTCTTTGCTCATACTTTAAATCCTGCAATACCGGTGATTTGACCCTGATAGTTAAATTATAGCTCCTTCTGAATCCAAATGGAACCCAGTTTATCATCATCTCCCAGCAATGAAGGTCGCGATAAATATCAATAGATGTATAAGTAATATCATTGTTTTTAAAATCATAACCTGTAGAAACTCCTATTCGCCATTTTGATGTCAAACGGATATTCCCATTCATAGAAAGGGTTTGATTATAATCTCTTTGAGCATCATAAGTTCTTTGATCTATACGGCTGGTATAATTTAAATTATAAGACAGCCGCAAGTTCCAGGGAACTGAATAATCAATTGCACCCTCAACTGCATCAGTTCGCTGATCAGTTTCATCAAAACCATTTCCCGTATAACCCTGTTCATCAGGAGATTCTCCACCCTGCTGACCTCCTTCCATTGATCCGTTACCCGCATTGCCACCTCTACCTCCTTCTCCACCACTCAAATTATAACTGAAACTTAAATTCCAATTAGTATTGGTTAAACTCAATAACCTTTGTTCTTTATCCCACAAAAACTTATCTATGCGATTATTATTTTCATCCACAGCATAAGGAGTCCACGTACTGCTGAATGAAATATCAAAATCATCAAACAACCTGGTTCTTCCACTTAATCTTATATCAGAAAAATTCAAAGAATCTCTTGCAAGATCATAAGACCCCGAAATATTGAAATTATCTATAAGTGTGACTTTTCTCTCACTACCATCTTCTCTTGATCTGACTTTTATTTCGAGATTATTGGCAATAGCAAAATTTATTGCTCCTGACCTCCCGCTCGGAGGAACTCCATAAATACCTCCTTCAAATACAGAGTAAGACACAGGCTCATCATAACCGGGATGAGAGTATTCCTCGTAATAGCCCCAGAATGGGTCAGAAAAATCAGGCCGGTAGCTAAAATTGACAATAGGCCTTATTACATGCCTGACGGCAGATACCGGCCCCCTCCTAAAACCACGCATCCCATAAATATTTGTGCTGATCCCGGTACGGACATTAAACTCTCGGGCTGCCCTAAAACAGGGTATTGTATCCGTAACAACTTCTCCGTATTCAGAACCATTGGGCGACGAAATCTCAAACTCATCACCAACCCATTCACGCTCAATAGTTTGAAAATACCACCTCTCTGTATAATTAACCGATGAAGATACATTGAAATGATTTAATAAATTGAAATTATGAGAAATCGGTATATTATGACGTAAACCACTGTTCATATTTCTCCATGTTTCACTTTTAAGAAATAATGAATCGGTAGTCTTTATTTGATTACGCGCATTCATATCATAACTTATGCTAATATCTTCATACCAACGTGTGCCTACTCCTCCACCATCACCCCTGAAAGGAAAAAAACGACTGACACTAAAGGCCAACTCAGGAAGATTCATATCAATTTGCTCTGTTATTGTATTTTGACTATGTCTTAAATTGGTCGAAAAGTTATAACGTCCATCACCCCATGTAGCCGAATAAGCAATATTTGACTGAAATGTGTTTGAAAGATAATCTTGAGTTGTTTCAGGATCATAACGGTTATATTGACTCGAACCGGCATTTACATTAGCCCGGAACATACTGTTTGGACGAGCCCTGGGATCCTGACTGTGATTCCATCTTACCCTGAAGTCCCTCTGACGGCTATAATCCGGCAAACCCTCTTCTCCATCTATATTTATAGCATAATTTATATTAAAGTTACCGCTATAACGATACCTTAAATTATAACGCGATTCGGTTTTAAGAGCCCAACTTCCACGCGAATAAATATCACCCTTTAATGAAAGGTCAACATAATCGCTAATCCCCCAGTAAAAACCACCATCTTTTAAATAAAAACCACGATTTGATGATTCACCATAAGACGGAATGAGAATCCCGGAAGCCTGACTCGTAGTATTTGGAAAAAAACCAAAAGGTATAGCTATAGGCAAAGGTATTCCCATCAAATAAAAATTTGCCGGCCCGGTAACAATTCTTTCCTCCATCACCTTGGCTTTTTGAAAACCTATATGAAAATGGGGATCAGGTTTATCACAAGTGGTGTACTTCCCACCACCAACATGAATAGTCTCATCATCCATCAATTTTACGGCACTGCCATGCAAAAAACCATCAGCCTCCTCAGTAACCACATCAACTGTCCTGCCTTTCTCAGTTTCAAAATTGTACCTTATCTCTTTGGCTTGATAACTCTGACCCTTCTCTGTAAAAATAGGCAACCCACGCATAACACCCGCTGTATCAGGCAGTCCGGTGGCATAAATCTCGTTTTTTTTAAAATCTATCTCTATATATTCGGCTTGTAAATGAATATCCTCGTAATCTATTTCAGCATCGCCGTACAAAAAAACCATCTGATTATTAATTTCAAAACGAATAGTATCCCTTGCCCTATATTTTACTTTCGAATCTAAAACAACACCGGTAGCTTTTTTTTCTTCAGCTTCATTATTTTTTTCAACCAAAATAGTATCATGATCTAATGCATTATCAATTTCTATAAACTGATCCATTTCGCGGCTAAGTGTGTCATTATCAAGGTATTGGCAGGCTGCAGCATTTTCAATAGAACTACTGTATTCATTCACCTTATTTGAAAATACAGAAAAACTAAAAAGAAAAATATGAATAAATAAAAGAAAAAACTTCAAAAGTCTCTTTGAGTACAATTTATTAAATATTATTTTTGCAATTGGATACACTAATGAAAACTAAACTTGCACATATCAAAACTTTTTTTTTTGATATGCGTTAAATTAAAAGTGCAAAGCTAATCAAAAAATAAATTATTATAAGTGAAACGTACACTGTTGTTTTTTGGTATATTTTGTTTTTTTATACTTTTTCCATTTGGCAACACTTTTGCAGATAATGGAAGAATAAGAACCGTTGTAATAGACCCCGGTCATGGAGGACGTGACCCTGGTGCATTAGGCCAAAATTCTAAAGAAAAAGATATTGTTCTGGGAATCGGTTTGAAGCTCGGACAATATATTGAAGAAAATCTGCCTGATGTAAACGTAATTTATACCCGCAAAAAAGATGAATTTGTGAAGCTATATGACAGGGCTAAAATAGCCAATGAAAACAAGGCGGATCTTTTTATTTCACTACACTGCAACTCAAGCTTTTCAAGACGTACATATGGCACTGAAACCTTTGTGATGGGCTTACACCGGAGCCAGGAAAACCTTGAGGTTGCTAAAAAAGAAAATGCCGCAATTCTATATGAGGATGATTACGAAGAAACTTACGACGGATTTGACCCTCACTCGCCCGAAGCAAATATAATTTTTTCAATGTACCAAAACGCATACCTGGAAAATAGTTTAGATGTCGCTTCACTTATACAAAAGCAATTCAGAGAAAGAGCAAACAGAGTTGACAGAGGTGTTAAACAAGCAGGGTTTTTGGTTTTATACCAAATTACTATGCCGGGAGTACTTATCGAAACCGGCTTTTTGAGCAACCCCGAAGAAGAAAAGTTTCTTATGTCAGATAGAGGGCAGTCTTATATTGCTTCAGCAATTTTTAGAGCTTTTCGTGATTATAAAAATCAACAAGAAGAATTGTATGCCGCAAGGAAAAGTAATAGCTCGAAATCAAAATATAATGCACCCGCCGAAATTGTCAAAGCCGAAACCGAAAATAATCAACCCGCCAATCCTAACAAAAAAGGAAACACTTTAGCAGATATTGAAAATGATGATCTTGCCCATGCAACTAAAGATAAAGACACTACATCTTCCCTAGAAATTAAGCCGGGCAAACAAAAAACAAATAAAAAAAATATCAGTTTCAGGGTTCAAATAGCAACCACCAGTGAAAAAAAACCTCTCGACTCACCCGAATTTGAAATTCTTGACAATGTAAATTATTATTTTCATGAAGGCTTGTATAAATATGTTGTAGGTAATGAAAATTCACTGGAGGATGCTGAAAAAATCCAGGATGAGCTTCAAAAAGCAGGGTTTAATGATGCTTTTATCGTTGCTTTTCTCAACAATGAAAGAATATCACGATCTAAAGCTATTAAATTGCTGAAAAATTGATTTAAATTAAGTAATTAACATCCTGCCGAATTAGTTAAATTTGCTTAAAATCATAACGTTTTTTGGTGCTTTTATAAACCTATGTAAGAAAATCAAGCAATTAATATAATGATAAAGATTAAAAGAGAATTCAAAATAGGAGTCTTGCTAGCAGGTGCTTTGTTTATATTTATATGGGGCATTAATTACCTGAGGGGAACAGATATTTTTTCAAAACACATAAATTTTTATGTAGTTTATGATGATGTAAGCGGTTTAATAGAAACCAACCCGGTATCTCTTAGTGGTGTCCAGATCGGGCATATTGATAAAATATTTTTACATCCCGACGGAAGCGGAAATGTAATTGTAAAATGTATAGTTGAAGATAAAATAAAAATACCCGACAATTCACTTGCACGCTTGTATAGCTCCAGCCTGGTAGGAACACGGGAAATTGATCTGATGCTTGGCAATTCGAAAAGTTATATTGAAAATGGTGATACCCTTAATGCAATAATCCAACCCCCTTTACAAGACGAAATAAGTGAGCATCTAATACCTCTGAAAGAAAATATTGATAATGTACTTTTAAGGACAGATACTATACTTAAAGAAATGAGCCATCTTTTTTCATACGATAATCGCAAAAATATCACAAAAAGTATCAAAGACCTGCAAAAGTCAATGGCTTCAATAAAACAACTCACTTATATTGCTGACGAAACTTTTCATAACAATTCAGAAAAATTCTCCTCTATAATTCATAATGCAGAATCTATCTCTAATAACCTTAAAGAAAATAATGAAGCCATTACACACATATTTCAAAATCTGGAGTCAATTACTGATACTATCCGTTCATCTGATATTGCAAAAACAATTAACAACGCAAACAAGTCATTGGATAGTTTTAACAAAATAATGGAAAAAATTAACCGCGGCGAAGGCTCAGCAGGACTACTTTTAAAAGATGACAGCCTTTATAAAAATCTTTCAAGATCATCAAGAGAACTCGAATTACTGCTCGAAGATGTCCGCAAAAATCCAAAAAAATATATTAATATTTCTGTCTTTGGAAAGTAAATTAACTTACCCGGTAAAATTCTTATATAACATAACAGAATTACTTACATGCCCTGGCAATTTACAGGCTAAATCAACTAACCTGTTTTACAAATAGTTTTTTTATTGTATAATCTTTATTATTGCATCAAATAAATTATAAAATTTAATTTAGTCAAAATAAAAACATTTATAAACCTTGTTTAAAAAGTGCAATAAAGGCAATGATTTTTATAAGATTATGTCAGAATTATTATTTCCTTAATGATTTATATCATATTTTATAGGCTGGGTTAAAATAATATTATAATTTAGCAACCAATCAACATAAAAATTAAAGCATGTTTTAATTTTTATGTTGACGCAAAAATCAAATACAAACCATTTAAATTCAGATAATTATGCAAAATTTTGAATGGAGCAAACTCCCTTTCGGATATTTCAAAACAGATTACAATGTTCGCTGTTTTTACCGTAATGGTCAATGGGGTGAGATAGAAATCTCATCATCAGAAACTATAAACATTCATATGGCGGCCACCTGTCTTCACTATGGGCAAGAGGCTTTTGAAGGCATGAAAGCCTACCGGGGTAAAGACGGGAGAGTAAGATTATTCAGGAGTGAAGAAAATGCCAAACGAATGCAAAAATCGGCTGAAGGTATTATGATGGCAAAACCACCCCTTGACTTATTTCATAAAATGGTGGTTAAAGCCGTTAAACTAAATGATAAATATGTTCCGCCACATGGTACGGGTGCTTCATTATACATCAGGCCATTACTCATTGGCACAGGAGTCCAGGTAGGCGTGAATCCTGCAAAAGAATACATGCTTGTAATCTTTGTAGCTCCTGTTGGTCCGTATTTTAAAGAAGGTTTTAATCCCGTGTCTATTCAAATTGCCCGCGACTACGACCGGGCGGCACCCCAGGGAACCGGCAGCATTAAAGTAGGAGGCAACTATGCAGGAAGCTTGCAACCTTCCGAAAGAGCTAAAGCTGAAGGTTTTGCATCTGTGCTTTTCTTGGATGCCAAAGAAAATAAATACATTGATGAAGCCGGACCGGCTAACTTTTTTGGAATTAAAGGTAACAAGTATATAACCCCTGAGTCCACTTCAATTCTGCCTTCAATCACAAACAAAAGCATCATGCAGCTGGCAAAGGATGAAGGATTGGAAGTTGAACAAAGAAAAGTACCTGTTGAAGAACTGGAAGAATTTGAAGAAGTGGGTGCCTGTGGCACGGCAGCTATAATAACACCTATCAAAAAAATAGTTGACAGAAAAACGGGCAAAGCCTACGAATTCTGTAAAGACGGTAAAGCCGGGCCAATATCTACAAAACTTTACAAAAAATTACAAGCTATACAGTTTGGTGATGAACCCGACCCGCACGGATGGGTTTCATTTGTTGAATAATATATCTTAGCCGGCAGTTCTTAGGATATTTATCGCGAATGTCTTAGCAACTGCCGGTTGTTTAATATTGCCATCATTTGTTGCTGCAAATCAAAAGCTGCTTTTCTTGCTTTTTCACCATAATCCTTGCTTTCGGAGGCATATATGATATTTCGCGATGAATTAACGATTAAACCGCACTCGCTATTCATACCGTTATTACATACTTTTTGCAAGTCACCACCTTGTGCACCCACACCGGGAACAAGGAAAAAATTGCCGGGAACAAGCTCCCTCGCTTTTGCCAAAAAATCGGGGTTTGTGGCTCCCATAACATACATTATCTGTTCAGGGCTGCCCCATTGCGACGATTGTAATATCACTTCTTCATAAAGAAATTTATCACAACAATTAAGCATCTGGAAATCATTAGCCCCCGGATTAGATGTCAGGGCTAAAAGTATAGTGCATTTTTCTTTGTATTCAAGAAAAGGAGCAACAGTATCATAACCCATATAAGGATTTACAGTTACAGCATCAAAACCAAGATTATCAAAAAATGTTTGGGCATAATGCCTGGCCGAATTACCAATATCTCCACGTTTAGCATCGGCAATGGTAAAAAAATTGCCCCGGCTTTTCAAATAATCTATAGTCTTTTCAAGAGATAACCACCCACCTGAACCCATTCGCTCATAAAATGCCAGGTTTAGCTTATAAGCCACAGCATAATCACACGTGAAATTTATAATCTCTTTATTGAATTCAAACAACGGATCGTCACAATCTCTTATATGATTAGGAATTTTATTAATGTCAGAATCAAGACCGATACAAAGAAAGGATCTCTTTGAGTTAATAAGATTAATCAACCTGTTTTTCATCACTTGGCCGGTTAGTTATTCATTATACTAAATTGTTGTAAATAAACTTTTCTTACAAAAAAGGTCAATATAAATAAATGATTGAGTCAGTCATCCGTTGAAATACCCTCCTTAAGTTTTTCTGAATTTTCGGCGACCTGCAATTCATCAATTAGCTGGTCAATATCACCATCCATAACAGCCGACAAATTGTATATAGTAAGGTTGATACGATGGTCGGTAACCCTGCCTTGAGGATAGTTATAAGTACGGATTTTGGCCGACCTGTCGCCCGATGAAACCATAGTCTTGCGCTTAGAAGATATTTCATCCAGATATTTCTTGTATTCAAGATCAAAAATCCTCGAGCGCAAAACTTTAAGTGCTTTTTCATAATTCCTTATTTGCGATTTCTCATCCTGGCATGATACAACAATCCCCGTCGGCTCATGAGTAAGCCTTACCGCCGAATATGTTGTATTTACAGATTGCCCCCCTGGCCCGCTGGAACAAAAAGTATCCTTCCTGACATCAGCCATTTTTAAATCTATGTCAAACTCATCGGCTTCAGGTAAAACAGCAACTGTAGCAGCCGAAGTATGTACCCTACCCTGTGTTTCGGTTTGAGGTACCCTTTGTACCCTGTGTACACCAGATTCGTACTTTAAAACACCATAAACACCTTCACCCAAAACATTAAAAATCACCTCCTTAAAACCACCTGAGGTACCTTCAGTACAACTAACCAACTCGGTTTTCCACTTTTTATTTTCGCAAAACTTATTATACATCCTGTAAAGATCACCTGCAAATATTGCAGCTTCATCACCCCCGGTTCCGGCCCTTATCTCAACAATAGCATTCTTTGAATCCTGAGGATCAGAAGGTATCAACAACCACTTTATCTTTTCCTCAAGTTCAGATTTCTGCTTCTGCAAATCATCAAGCTCAGACTTTGCCATGTCACGAAAATCCTCATCCTTCTCGTTAGATATTATTTCTTTAGCCGAATCTATATTACTCAAAATGTTTTTATAATCTTCATAAGCTTCAACAATAGGCTCCAAATCCTTGTACTCCTTGTTGAGCTGAATATAACGTTTCATATCGGCCATCACCCCGGGATCGGTAATAAGCTTTTCAACCTCCGAATAACGATCTTTTATGGATTCAAGTTTGTCTAATAACATAATATATAAAACTGTTTATGATGAACCTCCATTTATCTTTCAAATCATATCATACGGCCTTGGGCATCATATTATTATTAATAACATCAATTAATTGCAAAAGTAATACTTTTTTACAGGATAAAAATTTAACCCAAGTTATAGATGCAAAATCATTATATTAAGTCACTAGTGGTTAAAAATTTTAAAATTATCGGTTGAAAATATAAAGTATGATTAACCATTGAATCTCCTAAAAAAATTGCCGGCATTATTACAGTAAAACTTTTCAAAAAACCAGTGCTTTCATAATAATACTGGCAAAATATCCTGTACCGGTCAGTATTATGGCCGAAATTAGAACAAAGCCGGCCTTTTTGTCGGATGGCATCTTAAGCATATACGACAAACCATGCCAGTATAGATACAAAGAATAAAGGCCGAGAAGTTTTAAAAAATCAAGCTGTAGATGAATTTCTGAAACAATAAAAGCCATAAAAACAGCAATATAAGAAAAAGCCGTGAGGTTTAAAGTTTTTATATATGATTTCTCAGATAAAAAACGGGGTGTCAAACGATAAATAACATAAGAGCCTGCCGTAATCGACAACATTATGGCAATTATATTTATAAGTGTGCTTATTATAAGCTCCTCTGTTGATAAACCAAGGTTTATAAAACTTACAACTGATGTTATAAGTGAAAACGGAAACACAAGTCCGGCCAAAAGCACAAAAAAAGAGACCGGTTTCTCAGCCAAACGCAACCACATCTTTACAGGCTTAATCAATATCACTAACGCTATCTTCCAGACCATTAAACTATGTTTATTTGAAAACCATTATACTGAAAAAAATACAAAAATTCGAAAATAACAAAATATAATATATAAGGCTTAAGACTAGAAAAAACATTAATTTTGTCTTATGAGCCTGGTAAAATATAGTAAATTAAGCTAAGTCAACCCACAAAATTAAAACAAAATAGTGTTTTTAAAAAATTTACCGCATTACAAAAGAAATATGGCAATTATTCAAAAAACTTAAATAATTGATTGATAATTAAAAAAAGTTTTTTACTTTTGTGCCCCGATTTTATAAACGGATGGTTTTTTAATAGCTTTATTATCAGGAAAATTATAATCTCAGTGTAGAGCTTTTCCCGTCCTGTTATTGATGTTTAAACACTTTTTTTTAAAATCATTATTGCTTTTAAAAAATATATTTTTACCTTTGCACTCTCAAAAAATTGAAGGTGTGATGTTAAATTTCTGAATATAAGTTATTTTATTAAAATAAAGTATAAAAAACTAACTTTAAAGTATGCCAACAATACAACAACTGGTTCGTAAGGGGCGAAAAAAAATTACTGGAAAGAGGAAGTCCCCTGCTCTTGATGCATGTCCGCAGCGTCGTGGTGTATGTGTAAGGGTTTATACAACTACACCCAAAAAGCCTAATTCAGCTATGCGTAAAGTAGCCAGGGTAAGGCTCACTAACGGTAAAGAAGTTAATGCATATATTCCCGGCGAAGGTCATAATTTGCAGGAACACTCCATTGTACTAATGCGGGGAGGCAGGGTTAAAGATCTTCCCGGTGTAAGATACCACATTGTAAGGGGTGCTCTTGACACAAGTGGAGTTGACGGCCGTTCACAACGAAGATCAAAATATGGTACAAAACGACCAAAAAAAGATAAAAAATAAAACCCGGGTTTGAATTAAAATAATATCAAACTGGCAAAATTGATATATCAATGAGAAAGTCAAAACCAAAAAAACGAATTATATTACCGGATCCTAAGCATAACGATGTTTTGGTTACAAGGTTTGTAAATAATCTTATGCTCAGGGGTAAAAAGAATCTTGCATTTAAGATTTTTTATGATGCAATAGAAATTGTATCAGACAAAACCAAGGAAGATGGTTTGGAAGTATGGAAAAAGGCTTTAGCAAATGTTACGCCTTCTGTTGAGGTTAAAAGCAGGCGTATAGGTGGTGCAACTTTTCAAATACCATCGGAGATCAGGCCGGAGCGAAAAACCTCTATTGGCATAAAGAATATGATCTCCTATGCAAAGAAAAGAAATGAGAGGGGAATGGCTAACAAACTTGCTGGTGAAATTTTATCAGCCAGTAAAGAAGAGGGTGCTGCTTTCAAAAGAAAAGAAGACATGCACCGTATGGCTGATGCCAACAAAGCTTTTTCACATTTTAGGTTTTAAAAACATATTATATTTATTAAATAGTATCATAATTTAATTAAATAACGTCCATGAGCCACAAATTAAAACATATGCGAAACATAGGCATTATGGCACATATAGATGCTGGTAAAACTACCACCACTGAGCGCATATTGTACTATACCGGCGTAAACTTCCGTATGGGGGAAGTTCACAATGGTGCGGCTACTATGGACTGGATGAAGCAAGAGCAGGAAAGAGGAATCACAATTACTTCTGCTGCTACCACTATACTTTGGAACTATGATAATCAGCAATATAAGGTAAATATCATTGATACTCCCGGCCATGTTGATTTTACAGTTGAAGTTGAAAGATCTCTCAGAATACTGGATGGAGCAATAACACTATTTTGTGCTGTAGGTGGTGTAGAACCGCAATCAGAAACAGTTTGGAGACAAGCAGATAAATACAAAGTGCCTCGCATCAGTTTTATTAATAAAATGGACAGGGCAGGTGCTGATTTTTTTGGCATTATTGACCAAATAAAAGAAAGGCTGGGTATGAATGCAGTGCCGCTGCAATTACCTATCGGTGAAGAAGATAACTTCAGAGGCATTATAGACCTGCTGGAAGAAAAAGCTTATGAATGGGATGAGCAAACTTTTGGAATGTCTTTCAAGGAAATACCAATACCAAAAGATATGCTGCCCAAAGTATCCAAATACAGAATGGAGCTTATTGAAGGTTGTGCCGAAGAAAGTGATGAGCTGCTGGAAAAGTTTATGAATGACCCTGACTCCATTTCAAAAAAAGAAATGATCGAAATAATACGTAAAGCAACATTAGATAGGCGTATTACCCCCGTTCTTTGTGGCTCGGCATTCAAAAATAAAGGGATTCAGTTATTGCTTGATGCAGTTGCAAAATACCTTCCATCACCACTTGATGTTGAAGCTATAAGCGGAGTACATCCGAAAACAAATAAACCCGAAACACGTGAAGCTGACATCAATAAACCTTTTGCCGCACTGGCTTTTAAAATTTCTACCGACCCATATGTTGGCCGACTGGCCTTTTTCAGGGTTTACTCCGGTAAACTGAAAGCAGGCTCATACGTTTACAATGTATCGGGCGGCAAAAAAGAACGTATTTCAAGAATATTGCAAATGCACGCCAACAAACAAAACCCTATTGATCAAATATTTGCCGGAGATATTGGAGCAGCGGTAGGATTTAAAAATATTAAAACAGGTGATACATTAACCGACGAAAAGCACCCTGTTTTGCTTGAATCTATATCATTTCCCGAACCGGTTATAAGTATAGCCATTGAGCCTAAAACACAAGCCGATATTGACAAGCTGTCAATGGCTCTTAATAAACTTACCGAAGAAGATCCAACATTTAAAGTTAAAATAGATAAAGATTCAGGGCAGACAATATTAAGCGGCATGGGCGAATTGCATCTTGAAGTGTTGCTCGACAGGCTTAAAAGAGAATTTAATGTTGAATGCAACCAGGGTAGCCCCCAGGTAGCTTATAAAGAAGCCCTTAAATCATCAATTAAATTCCGGGAGGTATATAAAAAACAAACCGGCGGTAAAGGAAAATTTGCTGATATAATCTTTGAAATGGAGCCTGCTGAAGATAATGTCACAGGGCTGCAATTTATAAATAAAGTCAAAGGTGGAAACATACCGGCCGAATTTATACCTTCCGTTGAAAAAGGCTTTAAACAAGCCATGCAAAATGGAGTTTTAGCAGGATACCCTCTGCATAATTTAAAAGTTACATTACTGGATGGATCTTACCATAGTATTGATTCAGACCAGCTAGCTTTTGAATTAGTAGCACAAATCGGGTTTAAAAATGCCTGTAAAAAAGTAAAATCAATCCTACTGGAGCCAATTATGAAACTTGAAGTAGTAACACCAGGAATATATCTGGGTGAAGTGACTAGTGACCTCAGCCGTAGAAGAGGTAACGTTGATAATGTAAGCTCCAGGGCAAATATGCAGGTAATTAAAGCAAAGGTACCCCTGTCAGAAATGTTCGGCTATGTTACCGCATTGCGAACTTTAACCTCCGGCCGTGCAACCTCAACAATGGAGTTCTCTCATTACCAGGAAGCACCAAAGAGCGTACTGGAGGAAGTATTATATAAATTATATGGAATGAAAATTTAATTTTTTGATATAGCAAATTTTAAAATAATAAAAAGTGAGCCAAAGAATTAGAATTAAGTTAAAGTCTTACGATTACAATCTTGTGGATAAATCAGCCGAAAAGATTGTTAAAACAGTTAAGCCAACCGGTGCTGTTGTAAATGGTCCTATACCATTACCAACAAATAAAAAAATTTTTACAGTTCTCAAGTCAACTTTTGTCAATAAAAAGTCCAGGGAACAATTCCAGCTTTCTTCATATAAACGATTGCTGGATATTTATTCAACATCATCGAAAACAGTCGATGCACTGATGAAGCTTGAGCTTCCCAGTGGTGTTGAGGTTGAGATTAAAGTTTAATAAAATTGATATTTATTTCGCTATTGCGTAAAAAAAACTATAAAAAATGTCCGGATTAATTGGAAAAAAGATAGGTATGACCAGCATCTTTGATGATGCAGGAAAACATGTGCCTTGTACGGTTATTGAAGCCGGCCCTTGCGTGGTTACGCAAATAAAAACAAAAAAAACCGATGGATATGAAGCTATTCAATTAGCTTTTGATGATAAAAAAGAAAACAAAACTACCAAACCTTTGAAAGGTCACTTTGACAAAGCAAAAACCAAACCAAAAAAAGTTGTTGCAGAGTTTACACGCTTTGAAGAAGGACACCAGAAAAATTTTGGAGATGTTTTAAAAACAGATATATTTATTGAAGGTGAGTACATTGATGTAGTGGGAATATCTAAAGGTAAAGGTTTTCAGGGGGTAGTCAAAAGGCATGGATTTCGTGGTGTTGGAGACAAAACCCATGGCCAGAAAGACCGTGTCAGGACAGGCGGATCTATAGGCGCTTCCTCTGACCCTTCAAGAGTTTTCAAAGGAATGAGAATGGGTGGCCGAACAGGAGGCGACAGGGTAAAAATGATCAATCTTCAAATAATGAAACTTATACCCGAAAAAAACCTGGTTATTATTAAAGGATCAGTACCTGGTCCAAATGGTTCATATTTAATACTTGAAAGATGGAGTTAGCAGTTTACAATATTGAAGGAAATAAAACCGAAAAAACGGTTGAACTTAAAGATGATATTTTTGGTATCAAACCAAATGAGCATGCTATTTACCTTGATGTTAAGCATTTTCTTGCCAACCAAAGGCAAGGAACACACAAGGCTAAAGGCAGAAGCGAAGTTAAGGGCAGTACCAGGAAATTGCGCAGGCAAAAAGGTACAGGTATGGCCCGTGTTGGCGACATTAAGTCACCTATATTCAGAGGCGGAGGTGTTATATTTGGCCCAAAACCCAGAGATTATGGTTTTAAGCTTAACAAAAAAGTTAAAAGGCTGGCAAGAAAATCTGCCCTATCGCAAAAAGCCAAAGATAACAACATGATGATTGTTGAAGATTTTACAATGGAAGCTCCAAAAACAAAACAATTTTTAGATATTCTAAAAAAATTGGAGCTTGACAATAAAAAGTCATTGTTGGTTTTGGGTGAAAGTAATCAAAAAATCTTTCTGTCAGCTCGTAATATACCCAACTCAAAAGTAAAATTAGCCTCACAGCTAAATACTTATGAGATTTTAAACTGCCAACAAGTTGTTATTGCCGAGAGTGCAATAAAGGAAATAGAAAGCAACTTGCTAAAATAATTGATCAAACACATTAATAAGAGCTTTAAACAATAAAAAAAATGGATATCCTGATAAAACCTTTAATTACGGAAAAGTTGACAGCGGTAACAGAAAAGTTCCCAAACCGCTACGGTTTTATAGTAGATAAAAAAGCAAGTAAAAACCAGATAAAACGGGCCATAGAAGAAATGTATGATGTTACCGTAGAATCGGTTAATACAATGAATTATCTTGGTAAACGAAAGGTTCGATATACCAAAACCGGCTTTAGGGAAGGAAGAGAAACCAGTTTCAAAAAAGCTATTGTTACAGTAGCCGAAGGAGAAGCCATTGATTTTTATAGTAACATTTAAGAAAAAATAAAATAATGGGTGTAAGAAAATTCAAACCAACCACGCCAGGACAAAGATTTAAAATGATAAGTGATTTTGAGGAAATTACTACCTCCACTCCTGAAAAGAGCCTGCTGGTTGGCAAAAGAAAAACAGGAGGTAGAAACAAAGGTGGCAAGATGACTGTCAGGTTTACCGGTGGTGGGCACAAACAGAAATACCGTTTGATTGACTTTAAAAGAAATAAAGATGATATACCTGCAAAGGTTAAAACCATTGAATACGACCCTAACCGTTCTGCAAGGATAGCACTTGTATTTTATGCCGACGGCGAAAAGCGTTATATTATTGCTCCAAGTGGAATCAATGTAGGGCAAACAATTTTATCGGGCGAAAAGGCTCAACCTGATGTTGGAAATACATTGTTTCTGAAAAATATACCATTGGGTAGTATTGTGCATAATGTTGAATTAAGCCCGGGACAGGGTGGAAAGCTTGCCCGCAGTGCCGGTTCTTATGCTCAGCTCACATCTCGTGAAGGTAAATATGCAGTTTTAAAGCTTCCTTCAGGGGAAACAAGGATGGCATTAGTTACCTGCAGAGCAACTATTGGCAGCGTATCTAATCCTGACCATATGCATATAACCTCGGGTAAAGCAGGACGAAGCAGATGGTTGGGTCGCAGGCCACGTGTAAGGGGAACTGTTATGAACCCTGCCGACCATCCAATGGGTGGTGGTGAAGGCCGCAATAGCGGCGGGCTTCCCAGAAGTAAAAAAGGATTGCCTGCAAAAGGTTATAAAACAAGAAATAAGAAAAAACTAACTAATAATCTTATTCTTGAAAGAAAGAAAAAGAAATAGAAAATAATAGATTTTTGAATTAATAATCAAAATAGCCAGTTAAAATGAGCAGATCGCTTAAAAAAGGTCCATACATAGACTATAAGCTTGAAAACAAAGTGCTGAAGATGGCCGGAAGCAAGAAAAAAACAGTTATCAAAACCTGGTCCAGGGCATCAATGATTTCACCGGATTTTGTCGGGCAAACTATAGCCGTACATAATGGCAATAAGTTCATCCCGGTATATATTACTGAAAACATGGTAGGACATAAGTTGGGAGAATTTGCACCAACACGTATATTCAGAGGCCATGCAGGTAAAAAAGATAAAGCCAAAAAATAATCTCGTAAACAATTATAAGTAATGGGAATAAGAAAAAATTTAAGGGCTGAAAAACTAAAAGAAGAGCGTAAAAACAAGTGTTTTGCCAAACTGCAAAACTGCCCAACATCTCCACGAAAAATGAGATTGGTTGCAGATTTAATCAGAGGCAAAGATGTTGATAAAGCATTAAGCATTCTCAGGTTTACTAAAAAAGAAGCTGCCCAGCGCCTTGAAAAGCTTTTGCTGTCAGCAATTGCCAATTGGCAAAGTAAAAATGAAGGAGCAAGGTTAGAAGAAAGCAACCTCTATGTTAAAGAAATTTACGTTGACAGTGCAAGAATGCTCAAAAGGATCAGACCGGCTCCTCAAGGCAGAGCTCACAGAATAAGAAAAAGGTCAAATCATGTTACCCTTGTAGTTGACAGCAAAAAGCCTGTCATACAAGAAGAACAACAGACAGAAGAAGATAATAACACTAAATAATTTTAAAATGGGGCAAAAAACAAATCCTATTGGTCTTAGGCTAGGCATTATCAAAGGTTGGGATTCCAACTGGTATGGAGGAAAAAATTACGAATCAAAACTTATCGAAGATAACAATATTCGTAAATACCTGCATGTGCGTCTTGCTAAAGCCAATATTTCAAAAATTATTATCGAAAGAACGCTGAAACTTATTACAGTTACAATAAACACCGCACGACCGGGTATAATAATAGGTAAAGGCGGGCAAGAAGTAGATAAGTTAAAGGAAGAGTTGAAAAAAATCACACAAAAAGAAGTACAGATAAACATTTCTGAAATTAAAAGACCTGAAATGGATGCTGTTTTAGTTGCAAAAAACGTATCAAACCAAATTCAGGGGCGAATATCTTTCAGGCGTGCAGTTAAAACAGCAATCGCTTCTACCATGAGGTTGGGCGCGGAAGGAATAAAAATAACTGTTGCTGGCAGACTGGGAGGTGCAGAAATGGCAAGAAACGAAACATACAAAGAAGGTCGTATTCCGCTACATACATTAAGAGCCGATATTGATTATGCCCAGTCAGAAGCTCACACCACTTATGGGCGGATAGGAGTAAAAGTATGGATATGTAAAGGAGAAATATTCGGTAAAAAAGAACTTACACCCTTTATCGAAGAACCATTCAAAGGAAAAGGCCAGGGTGCAGGCCGAATGAGAAGTAAGAAAAAAAAGTAATTACAGTTTTGTAATATAAAATATAAACTTAAAAGGTAATGTTACAACCGAAAAAAACAAAATTCAGAAGGCAACAAAAAGGAAAAATGAAGGGCAACACCAAGCGTGGTGCTGAATTGTCATTCGGTTCTTTTGGAATTAAGTCACTACAATCAAAATGGATTACCGGAAGACAACTGGAAGCTGCTCGACAGGCCATTACAAGACAAATGAAACGTGAGGGGCAATTGTGGATAAGAATATTCCCAGACAAACCTGTTACCAAGAAGCCTGCCGAAGTTCGTATGGGTAAAGGAAAAGGAACTCCCGAATATTTTGTTGCACGAGTCACACCGGGAAGAATAATATTTGAAGCCGAAGGCGTGCCCCTGGAAAGAGCAAAAGAAGCTCTCAGACTAGGTTCACAAAAATTGCCCATAAAAACAAAATTTGTAGTTCGAAGAGATTATGTCAAAGAATAGTTTTTTTATAAAAAAAATTTCGTATCTTTGCACTCTTTTTTAATAACTTTTATAGCTCTTGATATCAGAAATACAAAAGGTTTAGTGTTGTTTTCCGAAACAAAAAGACGAGCAAACAATTATATAAATACTACATAAAATGAAAGCATCAGTAATAAGGGAAATGTCAACAAGTGAACTCAATGAAAGACTTGAGGAAGATAAAAAGCATTTGGTCAGGCTCAGGCTTAACCATGCTGTTTCCCCACTTGAAAATCCAAATAAAATTAAGGCATATCGCAAAATTGTTGCAAGAATTAAAACAGAGCTAAGAAAAAGAGAAATTGAAGCGAATAATAAAGAAATAAAAAATTAACATGGAAACCAGAGGTATAAGAAAGGTAAGAACAGGCACTGTTGAAAGCAATAAAATGCAAAAATCAATAGTAGTTAAAGTTACCCGACAGGTGAAACATCGTAAATACGGGAAGTATGTAAAAAAACACTCTCGCTTCATGGCTCATGACATGAACAATGAATGCAATCCCGGCGATAAGGTCCGTATTATGGAAACCAGGCCACTTAGCAAAAATAAATGTTGGAGATTAGTTGAAATAATTGAAAGAGCAAAATAAATTATGATACAACAAGAATCAAGATTAGCAGTTGCAGACAATAGCGGTGCCAAAGAGGTTTTATGCATCAGGGTTTTAGGTGGTACCAAAAACAGGTATGCCAATATAGGTGATAAAATTATTGTTACGGTAAAAAACGCTTTACCCGCAGGTAACGTAAAAAAAGGCAGCCTGTCGAAAGCTGTAGTCGTCAGAACAAAAAACTCTGTCAGAAGAGCCGATGGTTCCTATATTCGCTTTGACGACAATGCAGTAGTTTTGATCACCCCTACTGAAGAAATGAGGGGTACCAGGATCTTTGGACCAGTAGCCAGGGAACTAAGAGAAAAACAATATATGAAAATAGTATCATTAGCGCCCGAAGTGCTTTAATTTATAAAACAATAAACTATGCAATTCAAAACACATATAAAAAAAGGAGATAACGTAAAAATAATTGCCGGTAATGCTCGTGGACAAGAAGGCAGGGTGCTTAACGTAGATATTAAAAATAAACGTGCAATAGTTGAAGGTATTAACATCATTTCTAAGCATACCAAGCCAAATGCCGCAAATCCTCAAGGAGGTATAGTAAAAAAAGAAGCACCTGTTGATATTTCAAACCTGATGCTCGTAGATGCACAGGGAAACCCGACTCGCATAGGACGCAAAATTGATGAATCTACCGGAAAACTTGTACGTTATTCAAAAAAATCAGGGGAGGTAATTAAGTGATGAAATATACACCTAGGCTCAGAAAAAAATACCTGGAAGAAATTGTTCCAAAACTGATGAAAGAGTTTCAGTATAAGAACGTAATGGAAGTTCCCAAATTGGTTAAAATTTGTCTTAATCAAGGTGTTGGCGATGCAATTGCAGATAAAAAACTTATAGAAAATGCCGTTGAAGAAATGTCGATCGTAGCCGGCCAAAAAGCGGTTCCTACAGTGTCAAAAAAAGATATTTCAAATTTTAAATTACGTCGCGGTATGCCTATAGGTTGCAGGTTAACACTGAGGCGTGAAAGAATGTATGAATTTTTAGACAGGCTAATATCTGTTTCAATACCAAGGGTCAGAGACTTTAGAGGTATAAGCGAAAAAGGATTTGACGGAAGAGGAAATTATACTATGGGAGTTTCTGAGCAAATAATATTTCCCGAAATTAATATCGACAAAGTTTCCAAAATAATGGGAATGGATATCGTTTTTGTAACAACCGCAAAAACTGATAAAGAAGCATATGCACTGTTAAGAGAATTTGGTTTTCCATTTAAAAACATAAAAAATTGATATAGTTATATGGCAAAAGAGTCTATGAAAGCACGGGAGAAAAAAAGAGAACGTCTCGTAGCAAAATATGCAAAAAAAAGAGCTGAACTCAAAGCAGCAGGCGATTATGTTGGTTTGCAAAAACTGCCCAAAAATGCATCCCCTGTTCGCTTACATAACCGATGCAAAATAACGGGGCGCCCAAAAGGCTATATGCGACAGTTTGGAGTTTCCCGGATAAACTTCAGGGAAATGGCCAATAACGGATTAATCCCGGGTATAAAAAAAGCAAGCTGGTAAACAAACAGATATAGTGTTGTATAATTTATTATTTAATTAACATGATTACGGATCCAATATCAGATTATTTGACAAGAATTAGAAATGCCATTAAAAGCAATCAGAGAATAGTTGAAATTCCTGCATCAAACTTAAAAAAAGGAATTACAAAAATTCTTTATGAAAAAGGTTATATTCTAAATTATAAATTTGTTGATGACAACAAACAGGGAATTATAAAAATAGCTTTAAAATATAACCCGGTTACTAAGCTTCCGGCTATTAATACACTTGAAAGAGCCAGCAGACCAAGTATCAGGCGATACTGCGGACATGATAACCTTCCGCGTGTTATGAATGGCCTTGGTATTGCAATTTTATCAACATCCAAAGGTTTGATGACCGATAAGGAAGCAAAAAAACTTAAAACCGGCGGTGAAATTATTTGTTATATAAGTTAAAAAGTAAGAGGAAAAAATTATGTCACGTATTGGAAGTTGGCCTATATCAATTCCCGGGAATGTCGAAGTTAACATTACCCAAAATAATGTTGTGGAAGTTAAAGGCCCAAAAGGAGAATTGAGACAGGCTGTTAATCCGGCGATAAAAATTAAAATTGAAGACAACACTGTTTATTTTGAGCGCACATCTGATAAAAAAAGATACAAAGCTTTACATGGTTTATACAGGGCTTTGGTAAATAATATGATTAATGGGGTATCTGAAGGATATAAAAGAACTCTTATGGTTGCCGGTGTCGGTTTTAAGGCACAAAATAATGGCCAGATACTTGAACTTTCAATTGGATATTCACATAATATATTTTTAGAAATTCCAAAAGAAATTAAGATAGAAACCGTAACCGAAAGAGGTAAAAACCCTAAAATAATATTAGAATCGTATGACAAGCAGCTTTTGGGCCAGGTAGTGGCCAAAATAAAGTCATTAAGAAAACCCGAACCATATAAAGGCAAAGGTATTTATTTAGAAGGCGAAGCTATAAGAAGAAAAGCAGGGAAAACTGCTGCCGCCGCTAAATAAAACAAATTAATATTTTAAACAGCTCAATACAATGGCAAGAATAAAAGATAAAAAGCGTTTGAAAATCAAATATCGCGTTCGAAAAAAAGTCAGAGGTACCGGGGATAAACCAAGGCTAAATGTTTATAAAAGCAATAAGCAAATATATGCCCAGGTAATCGATGACAATCAGGGAAGAACATTGGTATCGGCTTCATCTCTTAAAAAAGACAATTGGGAAGGCGAAAAGATGACCAAGAAAGAAATTGCAAAAAAGGTAGGTCAACTTGTTGCCGAAAAATCTAAAGAAGCTGGAATTGAACAGGTTGTTTTTGACCGCAATGGTTATTTATATCATGGTAGAATAAAATCTTTGGCTGAAGGCGCCAGAGAAGGAGGTTTAAATTTTTAGTTAATTATGGCAAACGCAAACATAAAAAAAATCAAATCAAGCGAGATTGAATTTAAAGACCGCCTGGTTGCAATTAAAAGAGTTACCAAGGTAAACAAAGGGGGGCGGACTTTTAGTTTTTCGGCAATAGTTGTAGTTGGAAACGAAGACGGTATTGTTGGCTACGGCCTGGGAAAAGCCAGAGAAGTTACTACTGCTATAAGTAAAGGTATAGATGATGCTAAAAAACATCTAATACAGGTGCCTGTGCACAACGGAACTATACCTCATAGCCAGGACGGAAAATTTAGCGGCTCTAAAGTTCTTATAAAACCTGCAGCACATGGTACCGGTGTAATTGCCGGCGGAGCAATGCGAGCAGTACTGGAAAGTGTTGGCATAACTGATGTTTTAGCCAAATCAAAAGGCTCGGCAAACCACCATAATGTGGCAAAAGCAACAATAGATGCACTGAGCAAATTAAGAGACCCCGCAACTGTCGCTCAACAACGCGGAATACCGGTACAAAAAGTGTTTAACGGGTAATTTTTGTCTTAAAATTGTTAATTATAACGATAAAAATAAAACACTTTTTTATTATACTAATACAAAAACAAGGTAGTTTTTTTAAAAGACAAACAAATGAAAAAATATAAAATAACTCAGCGCAGAAGTGTTATTGACAGGCCAAAGAAACAAAAAAGAACCATGCGTGCTTTGGGATTGAGAAAAATTAACCGCCATGTTGTTGTTGAAGCAACGCCTCAAATAGAAGGCATGATAAATAAAGTGCAACATCTTGTAGCTGTAGAAGAAGTAAAATAAATATTAGCATATAAAACAAAACAGATAATACAGAATGGATTTAAGTAGTTTAAAACCGGCAAAAGGTACAAAGAAAAACCGAAAAAGGATCGGTCGTGGTGAAGGGTCAGGGCATGGAGATACTGCCACCAAGGGCCACAAAGGAGCAAAATCACGTTCAGGCTACAAAAGAAATTACAATTATGAAGGCGGACAAATGCCACTGGCAAGACGTTTGCCTAAATATGGCTTTAAAAACCCCAAACGTGTCGAATACACCGGGATCAACCTTGATGTATTGCAAAACATAGCCGATAAAAATAATATTACTGAAATCGATCCTGTTGTTCTTATAAAAAATGGGCTTGTAACTCGAAATAATCCTGTGAAAATTTTAGGAAGAGGAGAATTAACAGCAAAGCTTGAAGTTACTGCCCATGCTTTCTCTGCTGCAGCAATTAATGCAATTGAAGCCAAAGGTGGTAAAACAAAAAAGATACAATAAAAAGTATGAAACGATTTATTCAGACATTAAAAAACATTTATCGTATTGAAGACCTGCGCATCAGGATCATGTACACCCTCGGGTTTATTCTGATATACCGGTTGGGGTCTTATGTTGTATTACCCGGCGTAGATCCTTCACAGCTAAGTGAATTGCAGGCACAAACACAAGATGGTATACTGGGGCTTCTGAATATGTTTTCAGGTGGGGCTTTTTCCAATGCCTCTATTTTTGCTCTCGGTATAATGCCATATATTAGCGCCTCTATTGTTGTACAGCTGTTGGGAGTTGCAGTGCCGTATTTCCAAAAGCTGCAAAAAGAAGGTGAAAGCGGAAGAAAAAAAATTAACCAGATCACTCGTTATTTAACTGTATTGATAACAGGAGCACAAGCACCGGCATACCTGGCAAATCTTGTAACACAACTACCGCCTGAAGCAATATCACCGTTTGACCCGATGGCTACATCGCCCACAACATATTTTATGATCTCATCGGTAGTTATACTTGTGTCAGGAACAATGTTTGTAATGTGGCTTGGTGAAAGAATAACCGATAAAGGTATTGGTAATGGTATATCACTGCTTATAATGGTAGGTATTATAGCGCAATTGCCATTTGCACTATTTGCTGAGTTTATAGCAAGAATGGAAGAACAAGGAGGAGGCTTGGTGGTATTTCTTGCCGAAATTGTAATTTTAATGAGTGTAATCGTACTATGTATATTGTTAGTCCAGGGAACCCGCAGGATCCCCGTGCAGTTTGCCAAAAGAGTAGTTGGAAACAAACAATATGGCGGTGTAAGACAATACATACCATTAAAAGTAAACTCGGCAGGTGTTATGCCTATAATCTTTGCTCAGGCTATAATGTTTATCCCAATAACCCTGGTAGGATTCGCCGATTCTGAAGCACTCTCAGGTGTGGCTGCAGCATTCTCCGACTTCCACGGTTTTTGGTATAATTTAGTCTTTGCAACACTGATCATTTTATTTACCTATTTTTATACAGCCATAACAGTAAATCCTAACCAAATGGCTGAAGACATGAAGAAAAACGGCGGTTTTATACCCGGTGTAAAACCCGGGAAAAAAACAGCCGAATTTATAGATAATGTTATGTCAAAAATTACCCTGCCAGGATCTTTATTTTTGGCTTTTGTCGCCGTAATGCCTGCCATTGTCAGTCAATTCGGCGTTACCGGACAGTTTGCACAATTCTTCGGCGGAACCTCATTATTGATTATGGTAGGTGTTGTTCTTGATACTTTACAACAAATTGAAAGCCACCTCCTGATGCGACACTATGACGGCCTTACAAAATCAGGCAGAATAAAAGGCAGAAGATCCATGGGTATGACAGGGTAAAAGTATTAATTGATGATTCATTATAAATCGAAAGAAGAAATAGAGTTAATTCGTAATAGTTCTTTGCTTGTTTCAAAAACACTGGCAGAAGTAGCCGGTCATATCAAACCGGGCATAAAAACAATTGAACTGGATAAAATAGCCGAAACATTTATCCGTGATAACAATGCTACTCCCGGATTTAAAGGTTATCAAGGCTTCCCCGGAACCCTGTGTATTTCGCCCAACGAAGTTGTTGTGCATGGAATCCCAGGAAATAGAGAACTGGCCGATGGAGATATTGTTTCTATAGATTGCGGTGTTTTAAAAGATGGTTATTACGGCGATTCGGCTTATACATTTGTTGTTGGTGATATAGACCAAAGAAAAAAGAAATTACTTAAAACCACTTACTGGTCATTGTTTGAAGGTATTAATAATGCTGTTGCCGGTAATACTATTGGCGACATATCATATGCCATACAAAAAATTAATGAAGAAGCCGGCTTTGCTGTTGTTAAAGACCTCGTAGGGCACGGAATCGGTAAAAACCTTCATGAATCACCAGAAGTGCCCAATTTTGGAAAAAGAGGCAAAGGGCCCGAAATACACAACGGATTGGTTATTGCTATTGAACCAATGGTAAACCTGGGAACCGGAAAAATAGTACATGAAAAAGATAAATGGACAATAAGAACGGCCGACAGAAAACTGTCAGCCCATTACGAACACACTATAGCTGTTAGCAACGGAAAAGCTGATGTTTTATCAACATTTGATTACATTGAAAAATCTTTGGAAAAAAATATCAATAACTTGATAATCATTAAATAATGCATAGTTTATGGCAAAGCAACCACCGATAGAAAAAGACGGAACAGTAATTGAATCATTGGGTAATGCAATGTTTAAGGTCGAACTCGAAAACGGCCATATAATAACAGCTCATATTTCAGGAAAAATGAGGATGCATTATATTAAAATTCTACCCAATGACAAGGTAAAGGTTGAAATGTCGCCTTATGACCTTACAAAAGGAAGAATAACATTTCGTTATAAATAATGGTTGCAGGTATAAACTATTTATTGCATATATTAAATTAAATAATATCTGAAAAAATTAGTTAACCAGACAGAAAAATAAAGAAAAATGAAAATAAGAGCATCATTAAAGAAAAGAAGTTCAGGATGTAAAATTGTCAGCAGGAAAGGGCGTTTATACGTGATAAACAAGAAAAATCCAAAATATAAACAAAGGCAAGGATAATTTTACAAAACAATTAATTATAATCACAAAATTAAAATATTATGGCACGTATAGCAGGCGTTGATTTGCCCAAAAACAAAAGAGGTGTAATAGGCTTAACATACATACATGGTATTGGCAGGTCGCAAGCTCATCAGATTTTAAAAAAAACCGGTATTGATGAAAATATAAAAGTCGAAAACTGGGATGATAAGCAAATCACAGCTATCAGAAATTTAATCAATGATGAGTATAAAGTTGAAGGTGCATTACGTTCGGATGTACAAATGAACTTAAAACGTCTAATGGATATTGGATGCTATCGTGGGATTCGCCACCGTACAGGCCTGCCTGTAAATGGGCAAAAAACCAAGAATAACGCACGTACTAAAAAAGGCAAAAAGAAAACTGTTGCCAATAAGAAAAAAGCAGTCAAATAATTTCATTAAAATAATGACGAATACCTTTGGTATCGTGATCAATAGTTAATTATAAAAAAATATGGCAAAAACAGCTAAAAGCAGGAAATCAAGCAAAAGACGAGTAGTAAATGTAGAGCCTGTAGGCCAGGCGCATATCTTTGCTTCATTCAACAACATTAACGTTACACTTACCAACAATTCAGGCCAGGTGATTTCATGGTCATCGGCGGGCAAAATGGGGTTTAAAGGTTCGAAAAAAAACACCCCTTATGCCGGGCAGCTTGCAGCTAACGATGCTGCAAAAATAGCTGTAGATGCAGGTATGCGAAAAATAAAAGTCTTTGTTAAAGGCCCTGGCTCAGGAAGAGAGTCGGCTATTCGTTCATTGAGTGCAGCCGGATTAGAAATATCAGAAATTGTCGATGTTACACCATTGCCACATAACGGTTGCCGGCCACCTAAAAGAAGACGTGTATAAAAATTTTATTTAAACAGAAATTATAATAGTTAATAGTATTATGGCAAGATATTTAGGTCCAAAAACAAAAATTGCCCGTAAGTTCGGAGAACCAATATTTGGTGCAGATAAAGCTTTTGAAAAGAAAAAATACCCCCCGGGAATGCATGGAAATGCAAAAAAACGTAGAAAATTGTCGGAATATGCCACCCAGCTGCAAGAAAAACAAAAAGCGAAATACACCTATGGTGTGCTTGAAAGACAATTTTCAAATCTTTTTAAAAAAGCTTCCCACAGAAAAGGAGTTACAGGCGAAATATTGCTTCAATTACTTGAAGCCAGGCTCGACAATGTCGTATTTCGACTTGGAATAGCACCAACAAGACGAGCAGCAAGGCAGCTTGTGTCGCATCGCCATATTACCGTCAATGGAAAATTAACAAATATTCCATCTTTTACAGTTCATCCCGGCGATATTATTGCTGTAAGGGAAAAATCCAAAAGCCTCGAAGCTATTAATGACTCTTTGGCTTCCCGCTCAACAGCTTACCCATGGCTGGAATGGGATGAAACATCTCTTGCAGGAAAGTTTATGAATTATCCAGAAAGAGAACAAGTACCGGAAAATATCAAAGAACAACTTATAGTAGAGCTTTATTCTAAGTAATAACTAGAAAAATTAAAATAAATAAATGGCAATATTAGCTTTTCAAAAACCCGATAAAGTTATAATGCTTGAATCCGATGGCTCATTCGGAAAATTCGAATTCAGACCATTAGAACCAGGCTATGGAATAACTATAGGAAATGCCTTGAGACGTATCTTACTCTCCTCACTGGAAGGATATGCTATAACATCTGTTAAAATTAAAGGTATTGACCATGAATTTACCACCATGAAAGGTGTTGTAGAGGATATTACAGAAATTATCCTAAATCTCAAAAAGATACGTTTTAAAAAACAGGTCGAAGAAGAAGAAAACGAAAAAGCAACGATTAGTATTTCAGGGCAGGAAGTATTTAAAGCCGGTGATATAAATAACCATCTGTTAAATTTCCAGGTGCTTAACCCCGATTTGGTAATATGCAATATGGAGCCAACTGTAAATCTGGAAATGGAAATTACAATTGAAAAAGGCAGGGGTTATCTGCCGGCTGAAGAAAATACAGAACTGAATCCGGTAATAGGCCAAATACCAATGGATGCAATTTTTACGCCGGTAAAAAACGTAAAATACCAAATTGAAAATTACAGGGTAGAGCAAAAAACCGATTATGAGAAACTCATCCTCGAAATACTAACAGATGGCTCAATAGACCCCAAAGAAACCCTAAAAGAAGCAGCCAAAATTCTTATTTATCACTTTATGCTTTTCTCTGATGAAAAAATTACAATAGATACCGAAGAAAAGTCTGCAAGTGAAGAATTTGACGAATCCTCATTACACATGAGGCAATTGCTGAAAACAAAACTGGTTGATTTGGACTTGTCTGTCAGGGCACTCAATTGTCTGAAAGCTGCTGAAATAGAAACCCTGGGAGACCTTGTAACTCTAAACAGGCATGATTTATTAAAATTCAGGAATTTTGGGAAAAAATCACTGGCAGAACTTGAGGAATTAATAAAATCTAAAAACCTCAGTTTTGGCATGAACGTTTCAAAGTATAAATTAGATAAGGATTAATTGCAATGAGACATAAAAAGAGCTTTAATCATCTCGGACGAACGGCATCGCATCGCAAAGCTATGCTTTCAAACATGGCTTCGCAACTTATTATGCATAAAAGAATCAACACAACTGTTGCAAAAGCAAAAGCACTCAGATCCTATGTTGAACCTTTGATTACAAAATCAAAAAATGATAATACTGCCTCACGCAGAAAAGTATTTGAACACCTCCAAAATAAAGAAGCCATAAACGAACTTTTTAGAGAAGTGGCTCAAAAAATTACTGACAGACCCGGAGGTTATACCAGGATTTTGAAAACAGGTTTTAGACAAGGCGATGGAGCTGATATGTGCTTTATTGAGCTGGTAGACTACAACGAAAATATGATGGCCACACCCGAAGAAGAAACACAAAAACGAACCCGCAGAGGAAGAAGACGTGGCAAAAAGAAAACAACTCCTAAAGAAGAAACCACTACTGCTCAAAAACAAGAAACTACAACGCAGGAAGCTGAACCGGAAACTTCAACAACAAAAACTGAACCGGAAACAACTGATAATCAAATCGCTCCTGATACTAAATCTCAACCCGCTGAAAAACCTGCCGAAAAAACAGGTGTTGTTGAAAAAGAAAAATCCAAAGATCAAAAAAGTGAAGATCTGAAAGATCAAGATAAAAAAGAAAAAGATCCAAAAAGCGAAGATAAAAAACAAGTAGATTCAGAAAAACAAACTGAATCAAAAACCGCAAAATCAAAAAATAAGACCGATAAACCGCAGTCTGAAGTTAAACCGGAAACCGAAAAGAAAACCACAAAAACAGAAGACAAAAAAAAGGAAGAAAATAAAGTAGCTGAAAAAAAAGATAATAAGACAGAAGAAACTAAATCAGGGGAAACCAAATCAGTAGAAGCCAAACCGGAAAAGGGAAAGACTGATAATAAAAAAAGTGAAGATAAGCCTGAAGACAAAAAGGACGAAGCGTAGTTATAGAATAAAAATAATGAATAAAGGGCTTATTCAGATATAGACAAAAAATAGTACTGATTTTTTTTATAAATATTTTATTTTTTTCAAGTTTAATAATATTTTAGATAGGGCTGTCAAAACAATTTAAATATAAATTTGTTTGGCAGCCTTTAATTTTATATATTCGACATATCATTTATTAAAATTAAGCCCTGCATTTGTAATTAGTTGCAAAAATTTCAAATAAATTATCAAATAATTAATTAAATATTATAATTATGAGTACAATATTGAATATACATGGCAGACAAATCCTTGATTCGAGGGGTAATCCAACAATAGAAGTTGATGTTATAACAGATAATGGTATATTAGGACGTGCGGCTGTTCCTTCGGGAGCTTCTACAGGTATTCATGAGGCTGTTGAATTGCGTGATGATGATAAAAAAAGTTTTTTGGGTAAGGGTGTAACAAAAGCAATATCAAATATTAATAACAAACTTAACAACGAACTAAAAGGTTTTTTTGTTATCGACCAGGTTGAGATAGATAATAAAATGATCGAACTTGATGGCACGCCTAATAAAGCCAATCTGGGAGCAAATGCGATAGTGGGTGTATCATTGGCCGTAGCAAATGCAGCTGCCCAGGAAACCGGACAACAATTGTTCAGATATATTGGTGGTGTTAATGCAAATACTTTGCCAATACCCCAAATGAACATTCTTAACGGAGGTTCACATGCCGATAATTCAATAGATTTTCAGGAATTTATGATTATGCCGGTTGGAGCTAAATCTTTTTCACAAGCAATAAAAATGGGTGCCGAAATATTCCAGCACCTGAAAGCAGTACTCAAAAAAAATAAATATTCAACTAATGTAGGCGATGAAGGAGGGTTTGCTCCCAACTTGAAATCCAATGAAGAAGCAATTAAAGTAGTTATAAATGCTATTGAAAATGCAGGATACAAGCCCGGAGAAGATATTTGCCTGGCACTTGACCCGGCTGCTTCCGAATATTACCTGCCTGAAGAAAATGTATATCATTTGCATAAATCAACCGGCGATAAGCTTACACCTGAACAAATGGTCGATTACTGGGCAGATTGGGTCAAAAGATATCCCATCATTTCAATTGAGGATGGCATGGCTGAAGATGACTGGAAAGGATGGAAAATCATGACCGATAAATTATCTAATAATATTCAAATTGTAGGCGATGACTTGTTTGTAACCAATGTAAAAAGACTGCAGGAAGGACTTGATAAAGGTATCGCTAATTCTATACTCATTAAAGTAAACCAAATAGGCACATTAACCGAAACCATTAATGCCATCAATCTGGCAAAACAAAATGGATATACCTCTGTTATAAGCCATCGCTCCGGTGAAACAGAAGATACATCAATCGCCGATCTGGCCGTTGCACTAAATACCGGACAAATCAAAACAGGATCGGCTTGCCGGTCAGAACGTGTAGCCAAATATAACCAATTATTACGTATCGAAGAACTCCTCGGAAATAGCGCATGCTACCCCGGTAAGAAATTTAAATACTACAACCGCACATAAAACAAAATAAAACCCCCAATAACAAAAGGTTTTTAAAATATGTTTTTATTTTAATTCCTGTTTTCCGCACTTTTTTGCAACAACAAAGTAAATGACTGATTATCAATAATGTTTTATTATTTTAGGGTGTTGCAATGCGGAAAACAGGCGCTTTCCTGAAAATTTTTTACTTTTTATTATTTTTTACTTTTTCCTTAGATGAAAAAGTAAACAAAATCCCGTATCGACGGGACAAGCATCAAGCCCAAACAAAGCTTCCACGCGCTCTTAAAAAATGGCGGAAATACAGGCAAAGTAGTGGTAGAAAACAAAGCCTGTTTGGGCGGGCCAACGCACACGGTTTTTATAGTTTTGGAAAAGAATTTATAGTAAGATGGTTTTAAAAATCTTAATAAGTTTGATTTTTTATACCAAAGTTGGTTAATATCGTCCTCCGGCCTTTGGTGAAGACACCTACAAAACAAGCGAAAAGGGCGTTAAAAAATATTTGAAGTCGCTCAGTAAAGTTATGGAAAAGGATAAAAAATATAATACAGATTAAACACTCTCAAAAATTAAATCAAAGTTAAAAGCGACATTGCAAATATTTTAGCCCTTGATGCGTAGTTTTGTGGTGGCGGAACCACAGCCTTGATTTTTTCAAACTTTTTTATCAAGTTTTTATTAGGCACTACTAAATGCTAAAAA
>PUKZ01000137.1 GCA_003550725.1 Bacteroidales bacterium
ATTTTTATTTGTATCTTTCATCTCGGAAGTGAGTTTAAAGTGTTTTGTTTATTTTGTTTAATGCCTTAAAGATAAGCATTTTAGCTCACTTCCGTTATTTTTTATTTTAGATTTTTAGGTATAAAATAGATGGATTGTAAAATTACCACCAAAACTGAAAAAACCGGGCAAGTTGGACTGCCCAAACAACCGGCGGCGAGTGCGTGAATTAAAAAATGGCTGGAAATACGGCAAAGGCGACGTAAGATCGTTTGTATCTTTAGGCCATGTTTGTTAGAAAGAAAAAAACGAGGTGGGAGTTTAACTTAAAAAATGAGCGTCGTCGACGTGCACAAAACAGCAATGGTATAATTACTTTTTTCAGGTTTTGAATTTAATCAAAGTAAATGATTTTTCAATTTCCCCGACTCTATTAATTTGTTAAGTTTAGGATCATATAAAGCTTTTTCCAGCAATTCATACTGTTTGCAATTGTGTATGTCGGTACCCAAATATTCAATCATTTCCATGTCTATTAAACTATCGGCTATTTTTCTTGCAGGGTAGGGATATTGATCGGCAAACGTCAGGATATTCAGCTGAAAGAAAACATCACGATCTTTTAGTTTTTCAAATTTTGCCAAATCATTATACCAATATATATATCGTTCCGGATGCGCCAGGATCACTTTGTATCCATTTGTATTAAGCTCAAAAAATATTTCTAATATTCCGGGAGGTTCATTGAAATAAGGCAATTCTATCAAAACAAGATTTTTGCCCATGGTAAGCATGTCGTGTTTTTCAACATGTTTTATTAATCCTTCATCCATAAAATATTCGGCAGCAGCCTCAATTTCAATAGAGATATTTTCTTTTTTCAATTCATAATTTAGTTCATTTTTAGCTTTATTGATAGTTGCGGGGGTATTTTTATAGTTATCAGCCATTATGTGCGGTGTGGTGATCAACTTTTTAAATCCAATCCGGGAAAGTTTTCGGACCATCTCAATAGAATCAGTTAAATCGCGGGCTCCGTCGTCGATTCCCGGAAGAATATGCGAATGCATATCAACTTTGAGCACCGACAAGTCAATGGGAGTTTTAAGTTTTTTTTTTCTGAAAAGGTGATATAAAAACATAGTTATGTTGTCTGTTTTAGGTCAGAACAATACATTTTCTTAAACCATTTAAAAGTAATATCCAGACCTTTTTGTATATCAATACCGGGTTTGTATTTCAAAAGTTTTTCGGCCATTGAGATATCGGCCAGTGAGTGTTTGATATCACCCGGTCGTTCTTTTTGATATATAGCTTTTAGATTGGAATTGGCAATTGTACGTATTATATTAAAAAGGTCATTTACTGTGGTTTGATTACCAACGGCAACATTAAATACTTTTCCCGATATTTCGTTATTATTTACAAACAAAGCTTTTATATTGGCTTCTACGGCATTTTCGACGAATGTAAAATCTCTTGATTGGTTGCCATCTCCGTAAATAACCGGGCTTTTATTGTTAAGCACTGAAAATATAAATAAAGGTATTGCTGCGGCGTATGGCCCTGAGGGGCTTTGTCGCGGGCCGAAAATATTAAAATACCTTAATCCTATTACTTCCATTGTATATAATTTGGCAAAGACACTGGCATAAAGTTCATCAACGCGTTTACTGACAGCATAGGGTGAAAGGGGTTCTCCTATAATATATTCTTTTTTTGGAAGTTCAGGGCTATCGCCATATACACTGGATGAGCTAGCATAAACAAACTTTTTTACTTTGTAATTTTTTGCCGCAGCCAGCATGTTGATAAAACCCGTAACGTTAGCATTGTTGGTTGCAACCGGATATTTGATTGAACGCGGGACGGAGCCTAGTGCTGCCTGGTGAATTACAAAATCTGTGTTACTACAAACTTTTGCACATGTATCAAAACAGCTTATATCTCCTTCAACAAATTCAAAGTTTTCATTTAGCTCAAAGGGTTCGATGTTCTGACGAAAACCAGTAGACAAATTATCAAGAACAACAACCTTTCCGGCTTTGTATTTTAGTAAATATTCTACGATATGTGAACCAATAAATCCGGCTCCGCCTGTTACTAAAAATCTGTATTGACTAAGGTCTTCTGAATGAAATGGTTGATTGTACATAATACTTTTTTTATCTTTTTACATATTATTGTTGATAATATTTTAAATATTCACCTGAAGTAACATTTTTTAACCATTGTTTATTAGAGAGATACCAATCAACAGTTTTTTCCAGCCCCTTTTTAAAATTGTATTCAGGTTTCCAGCCTGTTTCTTTTAGTATCTTTGAAGCGTCTATTGCATAGCGCATATCGTGCCCTGCACGGTCTTTTACAAAAGTGATAAGCTTTTCCGACTCGCCTTCAGGCCTTCCAAGTTTATCATCCATTATTTTGCATAATAATTTTATAAGATCAATGTTTTTCCATTCATTATGACCACCTATATTATATGTTTCACCTGTTTTTCCTTTTTTAAAGAGAGCATTAATTGCCCTGGCATGATCTTCAACGTAAAGCCAGTCACGAACGTTTTCACCTTTTCCGTAAACAGGCAAAGATTTTTTGTTAATTATATTGTTTATAAAAAGAGGTATGAGCTTTTCAGGAAATTGGTTGGGGCCATAATTATTTGAGCAATTTGATATTATAACAGGTAGTTGATAAGTATTGTAATAGGCTCTTACAAAGTGATCACTTCCGGCTTTTGATGCTGAGTATGGGCTGCGAGGATCATAGGGGGTTGATTCGGTAAAAAGACCTTCTTTACCCAAGGAACCAAAAACCTCATCGGTACTTACATGTAAAAAAAGGTTGCTTGTTGATTGGTCGAGCCAAACAGAACGCGAAGCATTTAACAGGTTTACAGTACCAATAATGTTTGTATATACAAATTCTGAGGGTTTTGATATTGAGCGGTCAACATGCGACTCAGCAGCCAAATGAATCACTTTATCAAATTTTTCTTTCAAAAACAGGTCAAAAATAAAATTTTCATCAACTATATCTCCTTTAATAAATCTATAATTGCCATAATTTTCTACATCTTTAAGATTTTCCAGGTTGCCTGCATAAGTAAGCTTATCAAGATTAAATATTTCACTATCAGGATATTCTTTTAAAAATAACCGGATTACATGTGAGCCAATAAATCCTGCCCCACCTGTTATTAGTATTTTTGACATATATTATATAAATTTTAACAACACCTATTATAGTTGCAATTTTTTTTAGAAAACTTCACAAAAATTTTAATTTAGAAAAAACAAGTAGTATAAATTGAAAACATGTTTTATTCTTATTTCTTCCTTGGGTTTGTTAAATCATAAAATTGAATTTACAAACATAATTAAACATTAATTTTTTAAAAGATTTTTCCGGCTTCCAGGTTTTTTTCCCATTTCCAGGCTGATTTCATCATATCCCGTAAATCTTTTTGTGCTTTCCATCCCAGTTCATTATTGGCTAAACTACTGTCAGCCCACACTTGTGGCACATCACCCGGGCGTCTTTCTGTAAATTCATATTGCAGTTTTATTTTTGTGGCTTCTTCAAATGCTTTTATTACTTCAAGCACACTATAACCTTTTCCGGTTCCCAGGTTAAAGACTTCATAATCATCTTTTTGTTTTAATTTTAACAATCTTTCAATTGCAGCTACATGAGCTTTTGCCAAGTCTTCTATATGAATATAATCTCTTATACATGTGCCGTCAGGAGTTTGATAATCGTTGCCGAAAACTTTTAAAATTTTTCTTTTGCCTATTGCGGCTTGTGTGATAAATGGCACCAGGTTATTGGGTATTCCAAAAGGAAGTTCGCCTATCAGCCCACTATTGTGTGCTCCTACAGGATTGAAATAACGAAGGCTGATACTTCTGAGATTGCCGGTTTGAACAGTGTCAGATATTATCTCTTCAGACATTTGTTTGGTATTGCCATATGGTGATATTGCCGGTTTAACATGGGCTTTTTCACTCACAGGCAAATAGTCAGGATTACCATATACTGTACATGATGATGAAAAAACAAAATTATTGATATTGTGTTTCATCATAACCTGCAATATATTTATCAAAGAAAACAAGTTGTTATGGTAATACATAAGCGGAAATTGCATTGATTCACCCACAGCCTTGTATGCAGCAAAATGTATTACGCCTTTAATGTCTGTATTTTTATCAAACAATTGTGAAATTTGCTCTCTGTTTTTCAGGTCAACTTTTTCAAATTTTGGTCTTTTTCCTGTTATTTTTTCGATTTGATCAACAATTTCTTTTTTTGAATTGCACAAGTTGTCGGCAATAACTACATCAAAGCCGCTTTTTTGCAACTCAACAACAGTATGAGAGCCAATATATCCTGTTCCTCCTGTAACTAATATTTTTGGTTTCATTAATCGTTGATTGTTATTAAAAGCAAATTTGCTTAAAGGCTCCAATAAGTCAAATCCTTAATTTTATTTCTATAGATGCCTTTAATGTCAATCAGGATGCCGTTTTCCACATTTTTCATAAGAGATTTAAAATAGTTTTCATCGTAGTCAATATATTGGTCATGATTAACAGCAACTATAACGGCATCATAATTTACTCCCGGATTTTTTTGGAGTTCAAAGTCATACTCATTTTTTATTTCTTCATTTTTGGCCAGCGGATCGACTACATCAACATTTACGCCATAAGATACAAGTTCACTAATAAGGTCGGCTACTTTAGAGTTTCGTATATCGCTTACGTTTTCTTTAAAAGTTGCACCCATTACAAGAACTTTTGTATCCAGGATATTTTTACCTGCGGCAATAATTTTTTTGACCAGTTGTTTTGCTGTATAAAACCCCATTGAATCATTGACAAACCTGCCGGAATTTATGACCTGGGGGTGGTATCTGAATTCTTTAGCTTTAAAGACCAGGTAATAAGGGTCGACGCCTATGCAATGACCTCCAACAAGGCCGGGGTAAAATTTCAGGAAGTTCCATTTTGTTCCGGCTGCTTTCAATACGTCGTATGTATTTATATTCATACGGTTAAAAATTATTGAGAGCTCATTCATCAATGCAATATTTACATCGCGTTGAGTGTTTTCAATTATTTTGGCTGCTTCAGCAACTTTTATTGATGGTGCTCTGTGTACTCCTGCTTTTACAATCAGCTCATAAGTTTTTGCAATATTATCAAGTGCTTTTTCATCAGAACCTGACACTACTTTGACAATCGTTGAAATAGTATTTTGTTTGTCGCCCGGGTTTATTCTCTCGGGCGAATATCCTACTTTAAAATCTTTACCGGCTTTTAGACCTGACATTTCTTCCAATATCGGAACGCAATCTTCTTCGGTGCAGCCGGGATATACGGTTGATTCATAAACCACATAATCGCCTTTTTTTAGGCTTTTACCCACAGCCCGTGAAGAAGAGTAAAGCGGCTCAAGATTCGGCAGGTTATGATTATCAATAGGAGTAGGTACACCTATAATGTGAAAGTTTGCTTTTTTCAGATCCTCTTCATTTGCAGTAAAAGTGATATCACAATCTGCAAAATCTTTTTCAGTAAGCTCTTCACTGGGATCAATATTATTGCGCATTTTTTCAATACGGTCTTCTTTAATATCGTAGCCGATTACTTTAACTTTCCTTGCAAACTCCAGTGCTATCGGTAAGCCCACATAACCAAGCCCTATAACTGAAAGGCAGGCTTTTTTATCAATTAGTTTTTGAAAAATATCCATTATTTTGTTGCAAATTATTGTTTAACATTTGTTTATCGCGTATTTCATATATTCTTTCAATTATTTCTACTACCTTAAGACCTTCCAAAGCATTAGTTGTCATAGATGTTTTGCCTTTGAGCGTATCTACAACATTTTGAATAATGTAGTGGTGATTGGCAGCACTTCCTTTATAGGCTCCATAATCATTGGGAGGGTTACATGGTTTAAGGACAGGAGTCTCATAATTCTCGACATGACAATATTCTATTTCATTCATATATTGTCCGCCTATTTTTACACTTCCTTTGCTTCCGGTTATTGTAATACTACTTTCCATATTCTTATCCCAAACAGCTGTTGAATAACTTAGAAATCCCATACCTCCATCTATAAATTTAAAGCATACAAAACCTGAATCTTCAAAATCTGTTAATTCCTTGTGGGTAAAGTCGTTAAAAATTCCATGAATATTAGAAATATCTCCAAAGAGCCAATACATTATGTCTATAAAGTGCGAGAATTGTGTAAATAGTGTTCCTCCATCAAGTTCTTGTGTTCCTTTCCATAAACCGGGTTTATAATATCTTTCATCGCGGTTCCAATAACAGTTAACTTGTACCATTTGAATATTGCCCAACCGGTTTTCATCGACCATTTTTTTCAGCCATACTGAGGGTGGCGAATAACGGTTTTGCATTACTATGAATATTTCGCGTTTGACTTGCAGCGATTTATAAATCATAGCTTCACAATCAAGTTTTTTCAGAGCCATTGGTTTTTCGCACACAACATGTTTTTTATTATCCAAACACATCAGGCTTTGATTTGCGTGATAGCCATTGGGAGTGCAAATGCAGGCCACATCAAAATCCACTTCACTGTTAAGCAGTTCCTCAATGGAGTTAAAAAATGGCGCTTTATATTTTTCCAAACTAAGTTCGCTCTTTGGTTTTATATCACACAGTGCAGCAAGTTCTGATTCTTCATTATCTAAAATCATATCAGCGTGTCGTTTGCCAATATGACCACAACCAATCACAGCAAAACTTATTTTTTCTTTTTTTATCATTGGTCTTTTTATAGAAATTATTAAAAGTTAATTATTGTTTTTTATGCTATTCTCATTACTTTATTGTCTTTTAATCTGTACTTTTGTTTGCTTTCAGGGCAAATTCCGATACCATCATCGTTAAACTTCAGCCGGTGTCCATATTCACTCATCCATCCTTTTTCCCTGGCAGGGTTTCCTACTACAAGTGCATAGGGTGGCACATTTTTTATCACAACAGCTCCTGCACCAATAAAAGCATACTTTCCTATTTCTATACCACAAACTATTGTTGCGTTTGCTCCTATTGATGCGCCTTTACGAACCAGGGTTTTTTCATATTTATCCCGCCTGACAACAGCACTCCTTGGGTTAGAAATATTTGTAAAAACCATTGATGGCCCGAGGAAAACATCATCATCGCAAATTACGCCGGTATATATCGACACATTGTTTTGCACCTTAACATTGTTGCCTAGCACTACATCGGGCGAGACGACAACATTTTGCCCCAGGTTACAATTTTCTCCTATAACACTTCGCGGCATAATATGCGAAAAATGCCATATTTTTGTGTTTTTACCAATCTTACACCCATCATCAATCACTGCTGTTTCATGGCTGAAATAATTTTTTTCCATAATCATTAATTCATTGGTTGTTAACAAAATCAAGCACATGTGATATAATGTAATCCTGTTGTTGTTTACTGAGCTCAGTGTGCATCGGAAGAGATATCACCGATTTGCTTAATTTATCGGTAATAGACAAGTCTTCTTTTTTGTATTCATAGTTTTTATATGCATTTTGTTCATGCATAGGCACAGGATAATATATCATGGCAGGGATATTTTTTGATCCGAGGTATTTCTTAAGCTTGTCGCGATCTATGTTGCGGGTTTTTAGGGTATACTGGTGAAAAACATGAGTAGAAAAGCTGCTTCTTTCAGGAATAATAAGTTTTGCATTATCTGCAAATGCATTGTCGTAGTAATCGGCTGCTTCTCTTCGCAATTTGGCATATTTGTCGAGGTATTTGAGCTTAACTCTGAGTATTGCTGCCTGAATGCTGTCAAGTCGTGAATTGACTCCAATATAATCGTGGTAATACCGAACTACCATGCCGTGATTTACAATGATCCTGATTTTTTCTGCTATCTCTTCATTATCGGTAAATATAGCACCCCCATCTCCATAGCAGCCAAGATTCTTGGAGGGGAAAAATGATGTGCATCCAACATGACCAATAGTGCCGGCTTTTTTGCGCTTGCCATTTGAAAAAATGTAATCAGCTCCGATAGCTTGTGCATTATCTTCTATGACGTATAAGTTATGCTTTTTGGCAATAGACATTATCTCCTCCATGTTTACGCATTGTCCGAAAAGATGAACCGGCACAATAGCTTTTGTGCGCGGGGTTATTGCTTTGCGCACAGATTCTGTATTCATGTTAAATGTACCTTCATATACATCAACCAAAACAGGGGTGAGACCCAGTAAAGCAATAACTTCTACTGTGGCAACAAAAGTAAAGGAAGTGGTAATAACTTCATCGCCGGGTTTTAAATCCAGTCCCATCATTGCAACCTGCAATGCATCAGTGCCGTTGGCACATGGTATAACATGACTTACATCAAGATATTCTTCCAGATCCTGCTGGAATTTTTTTACTTCCGGACCATTTATATATTGCGTAGAACGAACAACATCCAAAACCGCATTATCTATTTCATCCTGAATCTTTTCATATTGACTCTTCAGGTCAACCATTTGTATCTTTTCCATATTCTATACAGATCACTATATTTTAATTATTAAATTTTTTGGTACAAAGATAAAAATAATTGAATGTTTTACTGAATTAATGATCAAAACACGCTAACAGCTTGATTTTTTGGTTGTTAATCATTGTTGATTACTAATCATGGAATTTATTCTTTGAAGTAGAATATATATCCGAAAATAGTTAGATTGATTCCGGGGTTTTCAGATTAATAGCGGCAGTTAATAGGGGAAAGTTTGAATACCGCCATATAGCCCCCGGTCGAATTACTTGGTTGTATTTTACAGCAAATTCACAACATGCTCAACTGATGTCATATCGTTTTAAAATGTGACCAGCGAATTAGCAACTGCTATAATAAATTGCCTTTAGTTATAAATTTGTGCTTTGAATAATTAGCATAACTTTGCATAAAATTTAATATAAACTTTTCGCATTTTTTTAAATAAACGGAAAAAAGCAAGAAATTCAAAATGAATAAAAATCGAAAAATTTCATATTCTTTAAAAAAATTTTTCACTTCATTTGATGAAAAGTTTATAAGTAAAAACCTTCAAGATATCAATCAAAATTTTTCACCATCATATACTAAATTTATTCTCGATGAATTAATCAAGCCTATTAATGATACCTGGTTTCGAAGTGAGATGGTGGGTTTTGGGGATTACCCCAATCGTAAAGAAGGTGAAAAGCCTTATTTATTGGTAACAAATCATTCGGGCATGGCTTTTCCGTGGGATGCAATAATCTTTAGTTATAATTTGTACAAAAGATATGGTTTTTCACGGGGTACTGCCCGTGCTTTGATTGCTCCTGCTCTTACTGACAATTTATTTATGAATCCGTTTCTGATAACGGGATTATGGAAAAAGTTTGGCGGTATTCCTGCGACTTTCGGTAATTTTGAAACTATGGTTAATCAGAATGATCATAATGTTTTAATATACCCCGAGGGTATTGAAGGAATAGGTAAAGGTTTTAATAATCGATACAAGTTGCAGGAGATGCGGCCAACTTTTGTACGGATGAGTTTAAAATATAAATGCGAGATTATAACTTTTTCAACGGTAAATGCCGAGTTTATTAATCCTTTCTCATACTCATGGCCATGGCTTAACAAACAGGTTCGCCATCTGGGCATCCCGTTTGTTCCACTTGGCATAACAACTTTGCTTGTTTTTATACAACCCTGGACGTTTTACATAGCTTTACCGGCAAAGCTATATTTTGTTTTTGGGCGCAAGATCCGTCCCTGGGAAATGATCGATAAACCTTTGGATGATGTAACCAACAGCGACTTGCGCAATATTACCGCCAAAATAAGGAAACAGATGCAGCAAGACCTGGATGATGCCCGTCGAAAATATGGCAAAAATCCGTACAGATGGGGTTCGCTATTTAAAGAAGTAATAAGTAATCGCAGAAAATTGCACTGCTTTATGCTGATGAACTGGCCATTCCTGTTCTCTGAATATGATAGCCGATACCAATCAGGTAATAAAAAGTCAATTCATGATATTAAAATCGTTACAATAATAAAACTGATAATTAAAAAACCTATTATACTTGCTTTTTTTATTCCAATATTCGGCTGGCCTATAATCTTTTTTAGAAGTTCAAGAGAAGCCAAAAACAGATAAATATGGCATTAAACCATTAAGCTTTCCCGATTGGCTTTTCTATATTTTTTTCACCAGGCATATAATGAGCAAATAAAAATCTGATAAAAAACTAAAAGATAATAATTAACATACTGACAAATTTTATGTTTTTTATTAGCATGTTTAAAATTTGTGTAAATTTATGATTTAGTATTCTAATTAGTTGTGATAAATAAATTAAAAAAACATGAATATTTTTAAAAGGTTTCTCAAAAATGTTCAAAAGGCTTTAGCCGGTGAAAAGTACAAAGTGAAAATAAAGGAGATCAGTTATATAACACATGATGTAATCAATATTGTTACCGAAAAGCCCGAAAATTTTAAATTTAATCCGGGGCAAGCTACTAATATTGCTATAAATAAAAATAGCTGGAAAAATAAAGAAAGGCCTTTTACTTTTACAAGTCTTCCTGATGATGAATACCTGGAATTTGTTATCAAGACATATCCTTCTCATAAAGGTGTTACCAACGAACTACTTAAAGTGCAAAAGGGTGATGAGTTGATTTTGCGCGATGTTTATGGTACAATTTCTTACAAGGGTGAAGGTATTTTTATTGCCGGAGGTGCCGGAATTACACCATTTATTTCTATATTAAGAAATTTAAAGCTAAAGAACAAGATTGAAGGCAATAAACTCATTTTTGCCAATAAAACTAAAAAAGATATAATACTCAAACAAGAATTTAAAAATTTGTTAGGTGATAATTTTATAAATATTTTATCTGATGAGCAAACAGACGAACATTATTATGGCTTTATCACTGAAGATTTCATCAAAGAACATTATGACAACTCTGAAAAATACTTTTATTTATGTGGCCCTCCACCAATGATTGATGCGGTAGAAAAACAGCTAAAAAATTTAAATGTTGAGAAAAAATTTATTGTCAAAGAAAAGTTTCAATAATAAAAACCGGTTTGGTTATTATATTAATTAATGTCAAAAACTCAATGTTTAGAACAGTAAAAAAGCTCATCTGCAAACTAAACTAATTGAAAAGGGAGATTTTTTTATTCAACTTTTTCAGGGTTGTTGTTAATTGTTGTTTTTCATTACCACAGGTTGCACCTGTGGCTATTTATATTTAACCCTTTCAGGGTTATTTGCTTTTCAATTAAACATTTCGAGGGCCTGTGAATTTCAGTTAGTTTTCTTTTTACCCTTGGTTTTGTATTTTGCTGCGCTTGGCAATAATTTGCAATAGAATTTTAGATGTTAATAAAATACTAATAATATTATGAATGTATGATTTAGTTATTTGGTGATATATTTTATTTTTGTAATCTTAAACTCAACATTATATGAGAATCATAGGGATAACCGGCACTATCGGATCAGGTAAAGGTACTATTGTGAATTATCTTATTAATAGTATGGGTTTTGATCACTATTCTGTTCGGGGTTTTTTGATAGAGGCTTTGCGGGAAAGGGATATGGAAATAGGCCGTGATAATATGGCATTTTTGGCTAACGAACTGAGAGAAAAAAACTCTCCCTCATATATAGTTGAGTATTTAGCTAAGAAGGCGATTAAGAACAACAGGGATTGTGTAATTGAAAGCATAAGGACCCCGGGCGAAGTTGCTGCATTACGGCGTTACCGGGGGTTTGTGTTACTGGCTGTTGATGGTGATTTGAAATTAAGATATGAAAGGATAAAGAAGCGTAACTCGGAGACTGATAATGTTAGTTTTGATACATTTGTTGCCAGTGAAAAACGTGAGATGTTTTCTGATGATCCCAACAAGCAAAATCTTACGCGTTGTATTGAAATGGCCGATTACAAAATTCTCAATAATTCATCATTAGAGCATTTGCATAAAAATATTGACGAGTTTTTGAAAATATATAATATTATTAAATAGTGTAATTATTTTATGAGTGAGGATAACATGGAAAAATATCAGCGACCTACATGGGATGAGTATTTTATGGAGATTGCCCATACGGTTTCAAAACGAGCCACATGTGATCGTGGTCGCAGTGGTTGTGTAATTGCCAGGGGCAAGCAAATATTAGTTACCGGATATGTTGGATCACCGACAGGGCTGCCTCATTGTGATGATTCCGGTCATCAGCTAAAGCGGGTTGTTCATGAAGATGGTAAAATAACACAGCATTGCATGCGTACTGTTCATGCTGAGCAAAATGCCATATGCCAGGCAGCCAAGCTGGGTATAAGCATCAATAATTCTACTTTATATTGCCGGATGACGCCATGCCGTACATGTGCGATGCTTATTATTAATTGCGGCATAGAAAGGGTTGTTTGCGAGAAGAAATATCATTCGGCAGCTGATTCCGAAAAATTATTTGAAGAAGCAGGCATAAAACTGGAATACTTTAATGATGAAGTTATCAAATACGATAAACAATAAGATTAGTTTTCATCAAAAATTTTTACTTCCATCTGATCTTCAGAATTGACAAATCCGCGGAACATTCCGGTTGTATTGAAAGGCATAGAGATATTCCCGTCTTTATCAACAGCTATTATACCTCCGCTAGCGTTAATTTTTTTAAGCTTATCATTAACAACGTATGAGGCTGCTTCTTCGAGTTTTTTTCCTTTATATTGCATTAAAGCTGATATATCGTAGGCTACAACATTTCTTATAAAATATTCACCATGTCCTGTAGCAGATACTGCACATGAATTATTGTTGGCATAGGTTCCGGCTCCAATAATAGGGCTGTCGCCAACCCTGCCATATTTCTTGCCGGTCATTCCGCCTGTGGATGTTGCTGCAGCTAGATTTCCGTTCATGTCAAGGGCAACAGCTCCAACCGTACCCATTTTATTGTCAGGTTCAGTAGTATTGCTGCCGGTATCATCATTTTTATACTGATCAAGAAATTTTTTGTAATCTTCCCAGCGTTGTTGATCAAAAAAGTATGAGGGGTCAACTATCTCCAGGTTCTGCTCATAAGCAAACTTTTCGGCACCTTTGCCCATAAGCATAACATGCGATGATTCTTCCATCACTTTACGGGCGGCGGAAACAGGATTCTTTATGTTGGTTACTGAGGCTATGGCACCACTATTCAAGGTTTTACCGCACATTATTGAAGCATCAAGCTCATTATTTCCTTCAATAGTAAAAACAGCTCCTTTTCCTGCATTAAACAAAGGCGAGTTTTCCAGAATATGTATAGTGGCCTCTACGGCATCTAAACTACTACCGCCATTTTTTAGTATAGCCTTACCTGCTTTTAAAGCTTCAGTTAGCTTATCAACATAGTCAGGCTTTATTTCTTCATGAATCCTTTCACGGGTAATATTGCCTGCACCGCCGTGAATTACCATTACATATTTAGAATCGCTTTGCCCGCCTACGTTTAAGTTGTTTAAAACTAATAATATAAGTGTTAAAATAAAATATCTATACATGTTTTTTAAAATTTGATTTTACTATTATTACTACAGTGATAATTATGATTCAAATTATCATAACAAATAAAGTTTTTCATTGTCAAAATAAGAGTTACTAAGGCATGCAAATTTTTATAAGAAAATAAAAATTATTCTTTTTATATATTCCAATAGCTAAATACATTCATAGTTTTGAATGATACATAAGATATTGATAATAAATTTTTTTAAAACCGGGATAACAAAAAAGTGACTATTATATATCAGTACACACTAATTAATTTTTTCTATGACTTTATCGGTAATATCGTATTGGCTGTCGCCGTATACAACACCACCTCCCGGCGAAAAATTCAACACCAGGTCAAAGCCAAACTCTTCCTTGTGTTTTTCAATAAAGTTTGAAATGGAATTAAATACTTCTTCGTTATGTTCAATTTCTTTTTGGCGAAGTTTTTCATTATATTCTTCATTAAGTGCCATTAATTCTTGTTGTTCCTGCATCAATTCCTGTTCTTTAATTTGTGCTTCTTCCTGCGATATTAAACCTTGTTGCATTTGTTGCTGGAATTCTTCAACTTTTTGCTGAAATTCTCTTTGCCGGTTTGATAATTCAGTTTCAAGCCTGTATTGTTCTTCAAGCATTTCTTCTCTTTTTTTCTGTGCAAACTCATAGTTTTCAACAAGCTTGTTAACATTTACAAAACCAACTTGAAGTGATGCATCTGACAACTTTTCTTCCATATCCGTAATATCGGGTTTTTTAGGATGCGGTGTTCTGTCAAAGTCTGTAAAATATAATATGTATAATACAATCAGGCCTGCAATTAATATAATATTGATTATAGCATTAATATTTATTTTTTTCTTTGAATTTTGGTCAACTTTTTGGTTATTGGCTTGATTTTCTTTATTTTCTTTGTTCATTTTTATGTTTTTTTATTAATTAGATTTTATTTTTTGAAAACCACATGATTGTAATTTTTCTACAATATATGTGGATTAAAAGTGAGCTATCGAATTAATTTCCCATTTCTGACAGAAATTTTATTCTCATCAAACGTATTTCTTGTTCTGAATATTCTTCTTCACCAAGTTCTTCAAGAGCAACCTCGTAGGAGTCGGTTTCTGCTGTTCTGAAATAATCAAATACTTCCTCTTGCTTATCCAAATCAACTATTTGATTAATATAATATGTTAAGTCTAGTTTTGTGCCTGATGCTACTATACTTTCGATTTCCGATAATACTTCACCCAACTCCAGGCCTTTAGCAGCAGCGATGTCATCAAGTGATATTTTTCTGTCAATATTTTGGATAATATAAATTTTCATTCCCGATTTTGTTGGGACAGATTTTACGACCATATCAACGGGTCTTTCGATCTCATTATCTTTAACATAATTGTTAATAAGTTCCAAAAAAGGTTTGCCGAACTTCATTGCTTTACCTGCTCCAACTCCGGTTATTTGTCTTAGTTCTTCTTGTTTAATGGGATATTGAATAGCCATATCTTCCAGTGAGGGGTCTTGAAAAATAACAAATGGCGGCAAATCATTTTTCTTTGCTATTTCTTTGCGCAAATCTTTTAGCAAGGCAAATAGAACTTTATCGGTAGCACTTGTTTTACCCGAGCCACCTGAATCAACTACACTGCCGTCATCTTCGAGGTTTTCATAATCATGGTCCTTACTGATTTCTATACTTTCCGGGTTTTCCAAATATTTTTTTCCTTTTTCAGTCAGCTTTAATGTACCGTAATTATCAATATCTTTTTCTATAAGCTTGCTAATAAGGCTTTGGCGTATAACTGCGCTCCAAAACTTCTCGTCGTGATCTGCACCCTGACCAAACACTTCAAGTTTATTATGCTTGTATGATTTTATGGTGCCGGTATTTTTGCCCATAATAACATTTATAACGTGCTTTGCTTTGAACAATTCTTTTACTTGGGCAATTGTTTCCATAAGGTAGCAAATATATTCTTTTCCTTCAAATTTCTTTTTAGGATAGTTACAATTATCGCAAGTGCCACAATTATTTGTATTATAATCTTCCCCAAAATAGTGCAAGAGGACTTTTCTTCGACAAAGGGATGTTTCTGCATAAGCAACGGTTTCAAGTAATAATTGCATCCCTATTTCTTGTTCGGCTACAGGCTTTTTTTTGAGAAATTTTTCCATTTTCTCTATATCTTTATAGCTATAAAAAGTAAGACAAACTCCTTCACCTCCGTCTCTGCCTACCCTGCCTGTTTCCTGGTAGTATGCTTCAAGGCTTTTGGGAATGTCATGATGTATGACATATCTGACATCAGGTTTATCAATACCCATACCAAAGGCAATTGTAGCAACAATAACATCTACATCTTCCATCAAAAATTTATCCTGATTCATCATTCTAACAGAAGAGTCCAGACCTGCGTGATAGGGTAATGCTTTTATACCGTTAATTTGCAATGTTTCGGCAAGTTCTTCTACTTTTTTGCGACTCAAACAATAAATTATTCCTGACTTTCCGGTATTCTTTTTTATATAGCGTATAATATCCTTGTTTATGTTTTGGGTTTTGGGCCTTATTTCATAATATAAGTTAGGTCGGTTAAAAGATGATTTAAACACAGTTGCATCAGTCATGTTGAGGTTTTTCAAAATATCGTTTTGCACCTTGGGAGTTGCTGTTGCGGTAAGTGCTATGATAGGTGCTTTATTGCCAACCATTTCAAACATTGAGCGTAATCGCCTGTATTCAGGACGAAAATCATGGCCCCACTCCGAAATACAATGTGCTTCATCGATAGCAAAAAAAGAAATATTAATGTCTTTCAAAAATAAAATATTATCATCTTTTGTTAAAGATTCAGGGGCAACATACAATAATTTGGTAATTCCTGCCAGTAAATCGCTTTTTACTTGTTGTATTTCTCCTTTTGTGAGAGAAGAATTAAGAACATGTGCTATACCATCGTAATCTGCAAAATTACGCAATGCATCAACCTGATTCTTCATCAAAGATATCAGGGGCGATACTATTATTGCTGTTCCATCATTTATTAAAGCAGGCAATTGAAAACACATTGACTTGCCGCCTCCTGTGGGCATAACAACAAAAGTATCTTTACCTGCCAGAAGATTCTCTATTATTGCTTCCTGATCCCCTTTGAAATGGTTATAACCAAATATGTCTTTGAGTAAATCCTTCAGGGATATTTCACTTTTAACTTCCATTCACTTTAATTGTTAATAATTTAAATAATTTTGTATTGTAAATTTAATAAAATAAAAATTATAAACAAATACGGATTACATCATAAAATAACATTTTAAAACGTTTTATGCATTAATTTGCTTATAAAATGGGCGTTTTAGCCAAGTTATTATTTATTAACCGTTGATTTTTATAAAAGAAACAAAAATAAAAAATTCAGGTGAAATCAAAAGAAGAAATTAAAAAAGTAGCGCTGGAAACGATAGATATAGAATCTAATTCTATCAGCAACCTTAAAAATTACATTAATGATGATTTTCTTAAGTGTGTAGAAATTATATATAAATGTAATGGCCGGGTTGTTATTACCGGTATTGGTAAAAGTGCTATAATAGCGAGTAAGATTGTAGCAACTTTAAATTCAACCGGCACACCCTCAATCTTTATGCATGCCGCTGATGCAATTCATGGTGATTTGGGGATCATTCAGAAGAATGATGTTATTATTTGCATAAGTAACAGTGGAAATACCCCGGAGATAAAAATACTTACGCCAATGCTAAAAACTTTGGGAGCTTTATTGATTGGTATGGTTGGTAATATAGACTCTTATCTTGCAAGGCAGGCTGATTTAATTATTAATACTACCGTAGAGGAGGAGGCAAGTCCCGGAAATCCTGCGCCTACATCAAGCACAACTGCTCAATTGGTAATGGGCGATACTTTGGCTGTATCTCTTTTATTATGTCGTGGATTCACAACTAAAGATTTTGCACGTTATCATCCCGGCGGTTCTCTCGGAAAACAGTTATATCTTAAAGCCTCCGATTTATTTATTAACAATGAATGTCCACTGGTAAGTTCTGATGCTGACATTCGCAGTGTAATTATGGAAATATCCAGCAAAAGGCTTGGTGCCACAGCAGTAGAAGAAAACCGAAAAATAACGGGAATAATTACTGATGGTGATTTGAGGCGAATGTTGCAAAAAACAGACAATATAAGCAATATTAAGGCCAGAGATATCATGTCAAAAAACCCCAAAACTATCGACAAAAACACATTAGCCGTTGATGCCTTGCAAATAATGCGACAACACAATATTACCCAGTTACTTGTAATGGAAAATGGTGAATATGTCGGTGTTGTACATCTTCATGATATTATTAATGAAGGTATTATCTGATTTATATTTTGAAAAATTTTTTTATACCCATCAATTAAATTTTTATGAAACTGCATACTCAAAATTTGGTAAAGAAATACAAAAAAAGAACGGTTGTAAAAAATGTATCAGTAGAAGTAGAGCAAGGTGAGATAGTAGGATTGCTTGGGCCTAATGGTGCTGGTAAGACAACCACATTTTATATGATTGTCGGGCTTATAAGGCCTAATGAGGGAAAAATTTTTCTTAATAACCAAGACATTACCAAAGAGCCTATGTACAGGCGTGCCCAAATGGGTGTAGGTTATCTTGCCCAGGAAGCAAGTATTTTTAGGCATCTTACGGTTGAAGATAATATAAAAGCCGTTCTTGAGTTTACTGATAAAACCAAAAAGCAGCAGCAAGAAAAACTTGAAAGTTTAATTAATGAGTTTGGACTTGAAAATGTCAGAAAAAGCAAGGGTATCACTTTAAGCGGTGGAGAAAGGCGTAGGTGCGAAATTGCACGTTCTTTGGCTGTTGACCCCAATTTTTTTCTGCTGGATGAACCTTTTGCCGGAGTTGATCCCATAGCTGTTGAAGATATTCAAACTATAGTGTCAAAACTGAAGGAAAAAAATATCGGAATATTGATCACAGACCACAATGTTCATGAAACACTTTCAATAACCGACAGAGCCTATTTATTGATCGAAGGCTCAATAATGAAAGCCGGAAGTGCTGAGGAACTAGCGGAAGATGAACAAGTGCGGAAAGTATATTTAGGTGCAAACTTTGAGTTAAGAAGATAGATTGATCCAGGGATTACCAGGATAGCTTAAATCTGAAAATTAATTAATGCTAAGTTTAAAATTTTTGCTGAAATAAGCCCTTGACAAAGATATAGACGAAAACAATCCAATAAATTATAAATAATATTACCAAGGAAATAGTTGTTTTATATGAAAGGAATAACAAAAAAATTATTTCTATTAATTATTTCTGTTATATTAATTTCTGAGAATATTATAAGCCAAAATTATCGTACTGTTAATTCAGTGCAAGCCCGCGACATCATAAAGCAAAATGAGGATAAAGAGACCTTTGTCATTATTGATGCGCGTCGGAAATCACAATATAATGAAGGACATATACCCAAAGCAATTAACATAGATCCCAATAATCCGGAATCGGCAAAAAAGCTTAGCGAAATGGATACATCTGCCACCTACCTTATTTATTGCAGAACCAGAAATAGAATAATAAAACTTTTAAAGCTAATGCATAACAAAGGTTATTCAAATGTAATATTGATGACTGACGGATGGCTGGTATGGAAGCAACACGGCTATGAGATTGAAATGCCCTGTTGGGAATGAATTTTTGAAAACATCACACCCCCCTTTAAGCATTAAAACTAAGTTTCCATACAAACAATTACTTATTAATTTTTCTTTAATTATATTTTTATTATTGGCTGGCCCATTAATATCTGGAGCTTATTTTTCTTCCATTTCTGCCCTTACTTTAGCTCTCCATTCCTGGTAGGTTTTTTCAAAAAGCTCAGGATCATTTACTCTAAGCCAGGTGCCATATTTTACATAATCGGGAATGTGCCCACCGTTAGATTTTTTTTGTTTTTCAGGTATTCCCTCTTTATTAAGATGCCTTTCATAAGATATTTTGCTGGGTCTTTCATCTTTTCTGTTCATGATATTTTTTTTCTTATTTTGTGATAATATTAGTAAAATTATTTAAACTTTTCCTGGTAGCCCCGACAGGAATCGAACCTGTATCTAAAGTTTAGGAAACTTTCGTTCTATCCATTGAACTACAGGGCCATATTTCGGGTACAAAGTTAATAAAAAAAGTAATTTTTATAAAATGTTTTTGTCTAATTTGGACTAAAAGGGAAGATATTAAGACAAAATCCTTTAAAAGTTATGATATAGCCGAGCCGTCTTCGCAGTTATCGTCTAATGTTATAAAGCTTAGTTTTCCTTTGCTATCTTCTGCCATAAGTAGCATGCCCTCAGAAGGTATGCCACGAATATTTTTTTGTTCAAGGTTAACCAATACTACCACTTTTTTTCCTATAATATCTTTAGGATCAAAGAATTCAGCTATGCCGGCAACAATTGTTCTTTTATCTATACCTGTGTTAACCCTGAGTTTTAATAATTTTTTTGTTTTGCTGACTTTTTCAGCTTCAAGTATTGTTGCTGTGCGTAAATCAAGTTTTGCAAAATCATCAAATGAAATATTTTGTTTTGCTGGTTTCAAATCGGAATTTTGGTTTTCAAGGCTTGCCTGCCATGCATCATGAAGCTTTTTAACCTGTGCTTCTACCTGGTGATCTTCTATTTTTTCAAACAGTAGTTGTGGTTTATTTATTTTATGACCCTCTGGCAGGATTATTTCTTTTTCTGCAGAATCCCAGTTAAGATTTGTTATATTCAGCATATTTTTCAATTTTTCTGCAGTAAATGGTAAAAAAGGCTCACATAATATTGATAGTTTGCCGCATATTTGCAACGAACAATTTAAAATGTCTTTAACTTTTTTGGGGTTGGTATTGTATATTTTCCATGGTTCAGAATCAGTAAGATATTTATTTCCCAATCGGGCCAGGTTCATCATTTCGTTTAGTGCTTCTCTGAAGCGGTAATTTTCAATACTATTGCCAATGCGCTCGGAAAAGGTTGCAGCTTCTTTTTTGATTTTGTATTCTTCTTTGTCGGGGTTGGAAATTTCAGGTACCTCTCCATTGTAGTATTTATGTGTTAGTACTAATGTGCGGTTAACAAAATTGCCAAATATTGCAAGCAGTTCGTTATTGTTGCGCGCCTGGAAATCTTTCCATGTAAAATCATTGTCTTTTGTTTCAGGTGCTGCAGCGCATAGTACGTACCTCAAAACGTCCTGCTTCCCCGGAAAATCTTTAAGATATTCATGCAACCATACTGCCCAGTTGCGTGATGTTGATATTTTGTTTCCTTCAAGGTTTAAAAACTCATTTGCAGGTACGTTATCAGGCAATATATAATTGCCATAGGCATGGAGTATTACAGGAAAGATTATGCAATGAAAAACAATATTATCTTTCCCTATAAAGTGTACCAGCTTAGTATCTTTATCTTGCCAGTATGGTTTCCAGTCGGAATTATTAATTTCAGCCCATTGCCGGGTTGCCGATATATATCCTATAGGAGCATCAAACCAAACATATAATACTTTTCCATCTGTATTTTCTATCGGCACTTTTACCCCCCAGTTAAGGTCACGTGTAACAGCTCTTGGTTTTAATCCGCTTTCAATCCATGATTTGCATTGACCATAAACATTCGACTTCCATTTCCCCTTGTTTTCCTCAAGTATCCATTGGGTTAACATGGGTTCATATTTATCCAGTGGAAGGTACCAATGACGAGTTTTCTTCATTACCGGCTTTTTACCACTTAGCATAGATTGCGGGTTCTTTAATTCCTCAGGACTCAAAGATGAACCACAACTTTCACATTGATCACCATAAGCTTTTTCATAACTGCAAACAGGACATGCTCCTATAATATAACGATCCGCAAGAAATTGGTCATTTTCCTCATCATAATATTGCTCATTTTCCGACTCAATTAATTTACCGTCATCATAAAGTTTACGAAAAATCCCTGATGCTGTCTGGTGATGAAGCTCTATCGATGTACGACTATATATATCAAAGGTTAATCCAAAATCCTGAAAAGATTTTTTTATCATATTATGATATTTGTCTACGATCTCCTGGGGCGTAACTCCCTCTTTGCGGGCTTTTATTGTAATAGGAACACCATGCTCATCACTGCCACATATAGAAATAACATCCTTTCCCTTTAGCCGCAAATACCTGGTATAAATATCGGAAGGAATGTAAACACCGGCTAAATGTCCAATATGTATTGGCCCATTTGCATAAGGTAAGGCTGATGTTACAGTATATCTTTTAAATTTTTGGCCGGGTTCGGAATTTTGCTTAACCATAAGCTGGTAATTATTTGATTATAGGTTTAATTTCGGTTTAATCCGAAGGATAATTAAAAATATAGCAAAGTTAAAATTTAAATTTTAAATATGTAAAATAGTCATAACAAATATCGAATACTCATAAAATCAGGAAATTAAAATAATTTTATTAATAATTAAGTGAAAAAAATAAACCGATGTCTTTTGTTTAAACAATAGCGATTATCATTAATGTTTTTTATTGTGAAAACGCAGTTATAATTTAATGTTGGTTTTTATAATAATTTTTAACATATTTTATTAAAATTATTTAGAAAATTTATAAATTAGCTAAATGTAATATAAGTTAAGACATAAATTAAAAATATTTGTGTGAAAAATCATTTATTATCTATTGCTTCATTAACCTTGATGGTTTTTATTTATTTTGACTCCGCTATTGCACAAAGTATTAAAAAGGCGGATGATAATAATTTTCTTAATAACTGGCATTTTGAAGATTGGGATAATGGTGATCTTTTATATTGGGAAACAAGTCCACAAGCCTCTCAATCAGAAGCCGGTGAAGGTCTTATAGGAGATTATTCTTTACATTTTGGGCATACTTTTCAAGGGCCATACAGTGATGATCAGGGTTTTGTTCATCAAGAAGCTAATTTACAAGAAGTTACCTATTTTGGGGAGTTATTGGTAAAAGGATCTGGTGACATCAGGCTGGGAATATTACGGCCGGGATATACTATTCATGATTATGGTGATTGGCATGATATAGATACTTTGAAGTGGATAAGAATATCACATGAAACAATTAAAGATGACAGGGAAGGCACCGAAGGTAATTTTCGTATTCAGCATCGCCGGAGTGATGGATCAGACAGCACTAATCTTTTTATCGGTGCTGCCTGGCTCAGCGACGAGAAACCTCCCGAAGACTGGCCTGAACCGGTGGCCGGCATATCTGTATTGCCAGATCAGGTATATGAAGATGAAGATTTTGAAGAAACTTTTTCTTTAACACTTACAGAAGAAGGGTTTGTTCAAGATTTAAACATTAGTGATATTAACCTTGGAGGTGATTTTAACGGGCTGGCAATTGAAGGTATAATTAAAGAAAATATAACAGAAGCATCACTGGATCTTTCCGGTAATCTAATTTATGGTACCGGCGAAGGAAGTATTACAGTTAAATCATCAGGCCTAAATGGTGATGATGATTTAACCGCAACGGTTATGGTGAATAAGCTTACAGACAATTTCATAATTAACTGGCATTTTGATGGTTGGGATGACAATAAGCCTTTTAGCTGGGATGGCTCGCATGCTTTTAGTACTAACTGGCACAAGGAAGAAGAGCATGTGTTTGTGGGCCTCTATTCGGTAAAAGTTGATGGTGGCGGTGTACGAACTCTCTCACAGACAGGTGAGGATATGGTGGCAGAAATTTTGACAGAAAATGATTATTATGCAAAGGTATGGATTAAAGGAACAGGTGAAGCTGAAGTTGGCATAGAATATCCCAGCGGCTACACAAGCTGGTCAGAGAAAGTGATTTTGGATAATGATGACTGGACGCCAATTACCCATCATGCCACAACAACTTCAACTGTTGGAGATAACGGGGGAATAGAAATTCGAACCACCGATGATGGTGGTACAACACCTGGAGAAACATTATACTTAGGAGCTGCATGGTTAGCCGATCAACCACCGCCCCCTGACTGGCCCGGAGAGACACCCATTTCGGCTATAATTGACCCAACAGAAACCGAATATGATCTTGATGATCCCGGTGATGTGATGACAACAATTACCTGGAATGATGCCTCAACAGTTATTGAAATTAATGATGGCAGCGATTTTTTAACAGAGAATGAAGATTATATGGTAATTTGTGAAGGAGAAACAGCCATTTTAACATTACTGGATACTTATCTTGAAAACGTACTTATCGAAAATGAAGATTATGTGGTACTTGATATCACATTTGACGAAGGAGAAAATGCTGGCTTTACCGTAACAGCAATCAAAGAAGTAATTCCTGTGAACTTCCTTAAAAATTGGCATTTTGAAGATTGGGATAACGGTGATCTTTTATATTGGGAAACAAGTGCACAGGCATCGCAATCAGATTCAACTGATGGGTTTGTAGGATATTATGCGCTCCATTTTGAGCATCCTTTTGCAGGTTTTTACAATGATGATCAATGTTTTGTTCAGCAGGAATCTGATATGCAAGAACTTAACTATTACGGGGAAATCTGGGTCAAAGGTTACGGTGATATAAGAATAGGGATACAACGACCGGGATATTCAACACATAGTTATAGCCAGTGGCACACAATAGATACCCATGAATGGGAAAAAGTAACTCATCAAATAAGTAAAGACGACAGAGAAGGTATTGAAGGTAATTTGCGGATCCAACATCGCAGAAGTGATAATAAAGACGATACCAGTCTTTTAATTGGTGCCGCCTGGCTTGCAAATGACCCGCCATCGGAGGGATGGCCGGAAAACATCTTGCCACTGTTGTTGACTAAACCGGAAGATGGTGACATTGATGTTAAACCTGATGCTAATGTTATTCTTAAATTTGGGAAAAATATCCAGGAGGGGCCGGGAGAGTTTTCCAGTATTAGTTTTGTAGACGAAAACGAAAAAAATATTGAATTTACAACCTCTATCGATAATAATGTGCTAATTATAATACCAGATGAAAACCTGGATTATTTAACTGAACATATTGTGACTATTCCTGCTGATGCCATAGCAGACGCTGACGATGATAATGTTGTTATGGAAAAATCTGTTATAATTTGTTTTACAACAAAAAAACAAACTACCTTTTATGTTGTAAACTTTGGCGTAAAAGGTGGTATTGGAACATTAAAAGCTAAAGTTGATGATATTTATATAGAAACAGGCGACAAAGTAAAAGAAGGCTCTGATGTGCTTTTTATAGCAACCCCCGGAAATAATTATAAAGTGAAAGAGTGGAAGGTTAATGATCTTGTTATTGAAGACTACATAGAATTGACCTATTTTATTGAAAAACTCGGAGATGATATAGACGTAAAGGTTGAGTTTGAGAAATATGTGGGGAACCAAGATTTTATTAAACCCTATGTCAGGTTCTACCCCAACCCGGTATTTAACAAGGCTATCGTTGAGTCATCGAAAAAGATTAAACATATCAGGTTGATTAATATCAACGGGCAAATTGTTAAAGAAATCCATGTTGATGGGTCACACGCTAAGATTATTGTTGCCGGTGTCAAGGCCGGCATCTATTTTATGCAGATACATACCATTGAGGGTATAGTAACTCAGCGCCTTCAAATATTGAATTAGGGTGATTGATAAATCGTTTTTTTCTTTTCCAGGTTTTGTTAAAGGTTTAATCTCAAAGTACTACTTCTCATGTTTTTTAAAACGGCAATAGATATAAATATAATCTGGTTGTCAATAAACTCTTTTCTTTTAAAAAATTTAGTTAACACTTATTTTTTATATTGTTTTTATTATATTTGACATGTTAATTTCTGATAACAAAAAATAATTTTTTTTCAACATACAAATTATTTAAAGCTAAGACAGGATAAGTCTATGAATTAAATTTAATTACTAATCAAATCTAATTACTAACTTAATATCAAAATCAAAAAACCATGAAAAAAATTAATTTGCTTTTCATTTTTATTATTGCTGTGTTTCCCTGTTTATTGGCACAACCGGGGCATCAACATATTAAAGTTGATAAAGAGATAGACTGGGAATACTATGAGGAAAAAGGAATAGATCCTTTTGCTTCTCAGCATGAGCCTATCATCAGCCAGCCTAAAAGCCTGTATTCCAAAGACATACCCGACGAAGGTATACTTTTGATTCCCAACAGTGCTGATGAACACGTTATGGCTTTTAATCCTGTTAACGGAGAATTAATTGATGAATTTTACTTTCCCAGTGACAGTGAGAATATGACAACTCCTATACACGTTATATCTAATTTTGACTTTACCAGTTACCTGCTTTCTGATCAGACTTTAGCTAAGGTGCAGCAGTTTGATAAAGAAGGAATATTTGAAAAAACTTTTGCTCCGGTAAATGGCGGGGATTTGATTGGTAATATCAGGGGTATGTATATGAAAGATAATGGTAATTTGCTATTATCTGTGGCTGGTGGAGACAATGAACATTCGGTAGTTATGTTTGATACAGATGGTGTTTATTTAGGCAATTTTATTGAAATGGGTGCTGGTGGTTTGGAGCATCCATGGGGAATTATATATCGTGAGGATTATGATGATTATCTTGTTAGTGCGAGTGGTTCAAACGGAATACATCGTTATGATTCTGACGGAGAATTCATTGAAATGTTTGTGACAGGCCTTAGTTTCCCTCAGCAAATGCAATTGTTGCCTAACGGCAATATTCTGGTTGCCCATTTTTCATCTCCTGCCGGTGTTTATGAATATGACAGTGATGGTAACCAGGTTGGTTATTATGATGTTGTTGGCAGTTTAAGAGGTGTTATGGAATTAGATGATGGTAATATAATGGTAACTAATAGTTCTGGCGTATATATAATAAATCGTGATAATCAATTGGTTGAAACGGTTGTTGATGGTGTTAATGCGCGCCACATAGGCTTTATAATTCCGGCTTTCCATCCTATACCATTCTATGAATTTTTTACCGGTGTTCCTGTAGGAGAAATACCTGATATGTGGGAACGTACACACGACAACTGGGGTGTATCAGACTCAGATAACGCGGGAGGAGAAGCACCGGAAATGGAATTTTTCTTTTCCCCTGCAGCAGATACCACTTTCAGGCTTACAACACCATTGCTCGACGGAACGGATCTTACCGAACTAGACATGTCATTTATGCACTCCGTTGATGACTGGAGCGGTGACTACGATCTAAAAGTACAAACATCGCTCGATGGTGAAACATGGGAGGATCAATGGAGTCTTTATATCGACGGAACTGAACATAAAGAAGGCGGAAGTCGTGATGAAGGAGGGCGTGATGTGCCTCCGACACATGTTACTGTTGACCTCGATGGTCTTGCAGGCGAGCAATTTTATGTTGCCTTCGTCTTTGAAGGAGACTCTTATAATATAAACTCCTGGTATATTGATGATGTGATTGTGGCTGAGGATGAACTGGATTTTTATACACTAACCCTCGAAGCTAATCCCGAAGAAGGCGGAACAGTTGAAGGTGGTGGACTCTACATTGAAGGCGAAGAGGTTACGGTAAATGCAATCCCGGAAGAAAACTGGGTTTTTGTTAACTGGACTGATGATGACGGCCAGGTAATTAGTGATGAACCTGAATTTGACTATACCATGCCGGCTGAAGATGTTACACTTACTGCCAACTTTGCGGAACTGTTCTACCTGACTCTTTCAGCTGATCCTGAAGATGGTGGAAGTGTAGAAGGTGAAGGTTGGCACGGGGAAGGCTCTGAAGTGGCAATTTCTGCCGATCCTGAAGACTTGTGGTATTTTGTTGAATGGACCGGCGATACCGAGCATGTTGATGACCCGGGATCGGCCGAAACAACTGTAACTATGCCCGGTGAAGACATTGAGGTTATAGCAAACTTTGAGCCTATGGACCTTTATACAGTTACATTTACCATTAGTGATCAGTTTGATGATCCTGTCGAAGATGCTCAAATAACTATAATTCCCGAAAGAAAGCAAAGAAAAGAAAGTGTTTACCCGGCTGAAATATCCGGCAGATCACAAAATACTGTCAGCAGTAGCAAGATGGACAGTGATCCTGACAGATCGCCAATATCTCTTGAACCTTCGCCGGCCAGAGACATGTTTGATTTGCTGTTTGAATTCCCGCCTCATCTTGCTGATGGCGAATATTCAGTTATTACCGACGGTGAATACATTTATACAGCACACTGGAATGATGTTACCTTCCAAAGGTATGAAATGGACGGTGATTTCATTGAGTCATTTACTATAGCAGGAGCAACCAATATGAGAGACCTTACTTACGACGGAACCTATTTTTATGGCTCGGATAACAGCAGTACCGTTTACGAGATGTGCTTCGAAAATGAAGAGTTAATAAGTACATTTACTACTACAGCTGTTTCCACTATCCGGGGTATAGCTTATGACCCACAGGAAGATGGATTCTGGACAACCAGTGGCTTTAATCCACCGTTAACATTAATTGACCGCGACGGTGATCAATTGGATCAGCTGAACCCTGCCATTGGAAGCCTCACAGGCCTTGGCTGGGATAATTATAGTGATGGCGACGGCCCATACTTATGGGTTTATGCACACCCGTCACCCGATGATAACATCCTTAAACAGGTTGAAATAGCAACCGGTGATGTGCTTCAAACATTTGACGTATCTACGGTAGCCAGCACATCTGCCGGATCCCCGTCAGG